>JBGTKC010000063.1:0-9382 GCA_041744755.1 Saprospiraceae bacterium | reverse complement strand
ACCTCATCAAATCCCCTTCACCGGAAGCGCCGCTTACGCGGAGCGGCCGTAGCCTTACCCCTCCTGCCGCAACATCTCCACCACGCGGTTAAACTCCTCGTCGCTCGCGAAGTGAATGGCGATGGTCCCACGGCCTTTTGCATCTCGCTTTAACTTGACACGCGTGCCGAAGTCGGAGCTGAGCGTGCGCTGAAGGTCCGAGAGCACGGGCGAGAGGTAGGCGACCGGCGCGTCGGCCGTTTTGCCGGAAGGCGTCGTAAGTCGCTTCACCTCGGCCTCGGTCTGGCGGACGCTCAGTGCCTCGCGCTCGATAGAGCGGAGGAGGGCGAGCTGGAGGGCGACATCCTCGAGGCCAGCCAGCGCGCGGCCGTGGCCTGCGGAAATGCGGCTCGACTTAAGAGCCTGCTGCAGTTCGGGCGGGAGCTTAAGGAGCCTCAAAAGGTTAGTTACGGTGCTACGCTGCTTGCCCAGTCGCTGGCTTAGGGCCTCGTGCGTGAGGCCCACCTCGTCGAGGAGGCGTTGGTAGCCGACGGCGGTCTCGATTGGGTTGAGGTCGGTGCGCTGCACATTCTCGACGATCGCCATCTCGAGCATGCCCTGATCGTCGGCGGTGCGCACGTAGGCCGGGACGTCAGCGAGGCCCGCGAGACGGGAGGCCCGCAGGCGGCGCTCGCCACTGATGAGTTGGTAGTGCTCGGCAGCGAGCCGACGCACAGTGATGGGTTGGATGACGTCAAGGGCCTCGATGCTCATCGCGAGCTCGCGCAGAGCTTCCTCGTCGAACGCGACGCGCGGCTGGAAGGGATTGGCCTCGATTTGGTCGAGCGGAATGCGGAAGGCCTCCGCGGCCAACTCGCGGACCGCGGCTGGCCGGTCGCGGCTAGGGACCTCGTCATAGTCCTGGAGGAGGGCCTTGATCCCGAGGCCGAGCTGTCTCTTGGCAAGTTTCTGCGCCATGGCCCGAAGGTAGGGCACTGCGGAGCCGCCTAGTTGAATAGGAGGCCGAGCGTGAGGAAAGTCCTGCCGCCGCCGCCGAAGGCGAGGTCGCGCCCCCCGATCATCAAGTGTTTGCTGCCGGCGTTCAGAGAGCCATCGTACTTAATGTCGATCAATAATTTCCGGATGTCGAACCCTATGCCTGCCTGGTAGCCGAAGCTCAAGCGGTCGGGATCGCTGAGGTAACCGGCGACGCCCTCCAGCTCGCTGGAGCTCGCCACGTATGCCCGCGCCACGGGACCCGCCTGCAGGCGTACCGGTCCCCAGCGGTAGCCCACCATGACCGGCAGTTCGAGGTAGGTGAAACTCTCCGATCGGATGGTCTCTATGATCTCAGTGCCGAAGATTTCCCCGAGGCGGTAGTCCGTCCGCGTGGAGTGCACTAGTAACTCCGGCTGGAGCGCAATCTTACCCAGGCGCGCCTGGAGGACCACCCCGCCGTGAAACCCGAGACGGACGTCTTCAACACTGAGTGAGTAGTTGCGGGCGTCGTAGATGAAGTTCTCGATGTCATCGGGCTGGCTCGCGCGGGTGACGCCGGCGCGTATGCCGAAACGTACGTTCTGCGCGGCTGCTGCCGCGGTGAGGGCCAGGCTTGCGGCAAGGACGATGAGACGATAGGATACACGCACTTCGGACGGGACACTGGTTTTGCCGGATGGCTTCCCCATCTTGGCGCCGTGAAGGTACAGACCGTAGAATTTGTGGGTAGTTTCCCCGGGGTCGCCAAGGCGCCCGCCCCCTCGCTCCCGGAGTTTGCCTTCATCGGGCGCTCCAACGTCGGGAAGAGCAGCCTGGTGAATATGCTGACGATGCGCAAGGACATCGCCAAGACCTCCTCGACGCCCGGCAAGACCCAGATGCTCAACATGTTCGACGTCGATGAGACCTGGCGCCTCGTCGACCTCCCCGGCTACGGATACGCGAAGGTGAGCAAGAAGCACCGTGCGTCCTTGCGGACGATGATCGAGGAGTACATCAGCACGCGCCCGACGCTACACTGCGCCTTCGTCCTGCTGGACGGCAGCATCCCGCTGCAGAAGATCGACCGGGAGATGATCGAGTGGCTCGGCGAGAATGGCATACCGCAGGCGTGGGTTTTCACGAAAGTGGACAAAGGCCGGTCGCGCAAGACCGCCCAACACCTGGAGGACAGCGTCGAGGCCCTGAAGGCGGACTGGGACGAGCTCCCGCCCCACTTCATGACCAGCGCCGAGAAAGCGACCGGTCGCGAGGAGCTGCTTACTTTTATCGCCAGCAGCATGCCTCCCGCGTGAAAGATGTCTCCGTCGTCCTGCCCGATCTCTACCCCAACCTGCGGGACTGGCCGATCTACAAGCTCCACGCCGATCGCGATGCCTTCGTGCGAAGGCTCACCGACGAGACCCTCGCCAAGGTCAACGGCGTCAAGCCCGATCTCATCGAGCTCCTCCAGGGCGTCATCTACGCCGAGAAGACCCGCACCCGCAATGAGCCCTGGAAGGTGGATCCCCCAAACGAGATCGCCTTCTGGCGGCGAATGGAGAAGACGCTCGTCAAGGGCGGCCTCGACCCGGACGACCCCGACGACCGCGAGGTGCGGCAGGGGATCCTCCGCGACATCGTGACGCGCTACGCCGAGGAGGTGGTCGGAAACTTCAGCATCCCGACCTTCCGCTTCGCGCGACGCTTCCTCACGTTCTTCTTCAATCGGCTCCTCAATACCGCCGGCGGGCGCAACCTCCGCCGGCTCGCGCGCGCCAAGGTGTCACTGCGCGACCGCCTCATCGTGGGTGGGGAGGTCGACAAACTCCGCAAGCTCTTCGTCGATCACCACGTCGTGATTGTCCCGACGCACTTCTCCAATCTCGACAGCATCCTCATCGGCTACGCGTTGGACGGCTTCGCGGGCATTCCGCACAGTGCATTCGGGGCGGGTCTTAACCTCCTGAACACCGGGTGGGTCGCCTTTTTCATCAACCGGTTCGGCGCCTACCGCGTCGATCGTCGCAAGAAGAACCCGGTCTACCTCGAGGTACTCAAGAGCTTCAGCAGGTTGGCGATCTACAGCGGTTACAACTCGACCTTCTTCCCGGGCGGAACGCGGAGTCGCAACGGCAGCCTCGAGTCCGAGGTCAAACTCGGTTTGCTCGGCACGGCGGTGGAAGCACAGCGCAGGCTCTTCGCCGACGGAAGCGACCGGCGCGTAGTCGTCGTGCCATTGGTGGTGAGCTACCACTTTGTGCTCGAGGCCAAATTTCTGATCCAGCAATTCTTACGTCAGACCGGCAAGGAGCAGTACCTCGGGGCGCCGTCGTCGCAGTTCAGCTATAAGGGCTTCCTGAAATTCCTGTGGCAACTGTTTAGCAGTTCGAGCGAGATCTACATCAACGTCGGGCAGCCTCTCGACGTGCTGGGCAATCAACTCGATTCGCAGGGCAAGAGTCGTACGCCTTCCGGCAAAACGGTCGAGCTCGGCGACTACTTCCTGCGGGCAGGGAGGATGACGCAGGACACCCAACGCGAGCGGGAGTACACTGCCCTGCTCGGTCGGGCCGTGGTGGACCGTTTCCACCGCGACAACGTGGCCCTCACGAGTCACGTGGTCGCGTACGTGGCGTTCCGGATCTTGCGGCAATTCTATCCCGACTTGGATGTCTACGGTGTACTCAGGCTCGACGAGGAGGACTTCCTGTTCGATCTGTCGATCATGCAATCGGTGATCGAGCGGGTGCAGACGCGGCTCACGGTGCTCGAGGCGGACGGTCGGATCAAGCTGTCCGCGCCGCTGCGCCGGTCGCCGGCGGAGGTCTTGACCGACGGCGTGGAAAACATGCAGCTCTACCACCAGAGTCCGCCGCTGAGCCTGAATGGCGGACGATTGGTGTCGAAGGATTTCCACCTCCTGTACTACTACCACAATCGGATGTCGGGATACCCACTGGAACTGGCGTCCAGATTGGACTTCGAGGGCGGCGTCCGGAGTGTGCGGGCGGCGCGCCTGGCGCTATCGGAAGTGGAGGAGGCCGTGGAGCAAACGGATCGTTTGCCGCGCGCGACTTGATAGTCGCCCCGCCTCTAGCGTCATGTTCGGCTCGCTGCGCCAGCAACACTACATGTACATGTCGTCGACATCGAGTTTGGCTAGCTGGAGAATGATAGGACCCAACTGTTGGGTCACAGCGGCGAAGAACCGTTCGCCTTTCTCGGCTGTGGCGGCGCCCGGGTCCCCTACGCCGGTATCATCGGTGATCTGGGACCAGCGGCGCTCGGCCCAGAGGGAGCCGTCGTTGAAAGCTTCGATTCTGTGTCTGCGTTCCTTGCCGGGGCCGGCCTGCGCGAGGGGCAGCACGAGGTCGGGGCGGAGGAGTAGCATCATGCTGGTCTCCATCTCGTCGGCGTGGTCGCCGCCTACCTCGAAGGTTGTGGCGCGGTCGGCTAGACGGTACCAGTCGCAGGTGCTGAGGAACATCTTTGGATAGCGGAGCCCGAGTTCCTTAAGGATGGCCTTGAAGCTGTTCCCTCCGTGGCCGTTGAGGAGCAGCAGCTTTCTTACACCCTGCCGGTCGAGGGTCTCGATGATGTCGTTGAGGACGACCAGTTGCGTAGACTGGTGGAGGTTCATATCCAGGTAGATGTCGGCCTGTCCGGTGTTAATCCCGAAGGGGATCGTGGGCAGGACGATGGCTTGAGCTCCAGACTCGTAGGCGAGCCTGGCCGATTCTATGGCGACTGCTTCGACTTGGACGTTGTCCGTCCCGTAGGGCAGGTGGTAATTGTGTGCCTCGGTGGCGCCCCAGGGGAGGATGGCGAGGTCTATGGCGGCGTCCTTGAGGTGCTTCCAGTTGGTCTCGGCGAGGACGTAGGCGCGGGGCGGGGGAGGTGTTTGTTTGATGCGATGCACTTTAGGTAAAGATCAGGATGCCAGTGTAAAAGACGCCCGCCAAAATCAAAAGCCCATCTACCACTAAATCATAGTACCATGTCGGCGGGTTTTGCCGAAAGGCGTAGCAAACCACCGCCGCGCCCACCACGCTCGTCGAGGCCAGCGCCAAACCGGCCTCCGTCCACCTCTCACCTTCCCCTACTTCGAGAATTGCCGAACAGAGCATTAGGGCGACGCAGACCACCGACGCGCCTCGTCTGCTCAAGTGTGCGCTAAAGGTCTTGAGACCACTAAGCTCGTCGCGTAGCTTGTCTTTGTAATCCGAAATTAGTCCGATAGATAGGAAGAAGCAAAACCGTGAGCTGAGGAGGGGCCAGTCTGCATCCGTCGCGGTGGCCGACGGGACGTAGGCCACGACCCACGTCCACACCGCGGCGAGGACGAACGGTTTCGCGAGACCGAATGCGATGGCGTTGCCGCTAAAGTACCGGGCGGCCCCATAGGCGATGGCCACGGTCGTCGGTACCGCGAGACCAAACGCGAAGGCAACCGGCAGGGTAGCAAGCAGCGCCCCGGCCACCGAGAGTAGGGAGGCCCCCACCCACACACGAGACGCAGGCTGGACAGGAACCGTGGCGACGCGGGCGCCGTAAGCTCTGTAAATAGTGTAGAAGCCCGCGGCCGCGAACCCAGCGAGGGCGGAGTACACCTGACCCGCATGATCGACGACGTCCCCGACAGCAGCGGTCCAACATAAGTAGGTCTGCACGGCGGCGCCCAGCCCGACCCACACGTGAGCGCCGACGAGTCCGTGAGTAATCGCCGACGATCGCACTTGAGACCTCGCTTTAGAAGTACTTAAAGTCGTGATTCGCCTCGATCTTCTGTACAGCGTGGTAGAGCAAGCCGACGACACATGCAAGGTCATCCCGGTGTGCCGTCTCTACGGTAGTGTGCATGTAGCGCAAGGGGATGCTCACCAGCGCACTCGGTACCCCCGAGCGGCTGTACGCGAAGGCGTCGGTATCCGTGCCCGTCGCGCGGCTCGAGGCCTCCCGCTGTACGGGGATGTCGTTTTCCTTAGCTGCCGCCAAAACCATCTGCAGTAGCTTCTGGTGCACCGCCGGTGCGAAGGTGACGCTCGGCCCGTGGCCCAGCTTGACGTCACCGTGCTTCTTTTTCTCGATGTGGGGCGTGTTGGTGTCGTGTGTTACGTCGACGATGAGGGCGGCGTGCGGGTCGATGTGGTGCGCGATCATCTGGGCGCCCCGCAGGCCTATCTCCTCCTGGACGCTATTTACCACGTAGAGGCTAAACGGCAGCTCGACTTTATTCTCCTTCAGCAATCTGGCCACCTGCGCGATGCAGAAGCCGCCCATTCTGTTGTCGAGCGCCCGTCCAACGAAGTGCTTCTCGCCCATCTCCATGAGGTTGTCGTCGAAGACCGCCACGGAACCTACATCAATACCGAGCTCGAGCACCTCTTCCTTGTTGCGCGCGCCTACGTCCAAAAAGATGGTGTCCATACTCGGCACCAGCTTGGAGTCGGTGTCCCTCGTGTGAATGGCGGGCCAGCCGAATATGCCCGGCACGACGCCCTTATCCCCGAAGATCTTGACCCGCATCGACGGCGCGATCTGCGCGTCCGAACCGCCGTTGCGGATCACGTGAATAAAGCCGCCGTCGGTGATGTAGGCTACAAACCAACTGATCTCATCTGCGTGAGCCTCGATCACTACGCGTGTGTCCTGGCCGGGATTGATGATCCCGTAGGCCGTACCATAATTGTCGAGGTTCATCTCGTCGCAGAAGGGCGACACATAGTCCGACCAGATCTGCTGTCCGCCGGTCTCGAAGCCGGTCGGGGCGTTGTGGTTGAGGTACTCGTACAGGAATTCGCGGTGCTCGCCGGCGAAGAGGCTACTGGTGTCGATCATTGCGTAGGGGGAGGTCGCGTAAGGTTATTTGGTTGCGCCCATCGCGGCGCTGGTCTCGGTGCGCCAGGCCTCCAGGGCGGCGAGGTCCTCGTCATGGATGCGACCAAGTTCGATGGCTTGTTTCAGCAGGGTAGGGTAGTCGCTGAGGTAGTGCAGGGGGCAGCTGGCTTGCGCAAAACGCGTTTCGGCCGCCGGGAATCCGTAAGAGAAGATGGCGGCTGTCGCCAAAACCTGTACGCCCTCGGCCCGCAGGACCTCGACGGCCTCCAGGGACGAGCCACCGGTGCTGATGAGGTCCTCGATCACGACCACCTTGTCGCCGGACGCAAGCTTGCCCTCGATCAAGTTTCTGCGACCGTGTTGTTTTGCGGAAGCGCGCACGTAAGCCATCGGCAAGCCGAGCAGATCAGCCACCAATGCCGCGTGCGGGATGCCGGCCGTGGCCACGCCCACGACAGCGTCGACGTTTCCGTAACCTTTGACGATGTCCGCCAGTCCGTCCTTGATCAGGTCGCGCACCAGCGGGAACGCCAATGCGACGCGGTTGTCGGTGTAGATCGGGGAGCGAATTCCGCTCGCCCAGGTAAATCGATCGTGGGGCTGCAACTTTACAGCCTCGATCTCCAGCAGCGCCGCTGCAATCCGTTCGGCGATTCGAGTCATAAGCCCCGCGAATGTATACCGTCTACGTCAACGACTCGCCCTTGCGTTTTGGCGAAAGCCCCGCCACCGAGGCGCCCGAACTCACGTTGCGCTACAATGGCAAGGCCAAATTCCTCCTCCAAATCATCGGCACGCTCGAGGGCGGCCGCAATCCCGAAGGGGCGTTCGTGTACGCCGACGAGCCCGAGCGCCTGTGGCAAGACTTCCAACGCCTGTACGAGATCGTGCCCGCCGCCGGGGGAGCCGTCATCAACGACGGCCGCCTCCTGTGCATCTACCGCCGCGGAAGCTGGGATCTTCCGAAGGGCAAGATCGACGACGGCGAACTGCAGGACGCGGCGGCCCTGCGTGAGGTATCCGAGGAAACCGGCATCCAGCAACTCAAACTCATGCGGGAGCTGCCAACGACCTTCCATACTTACCGATCGAAAAAGGGCATACGTGTCCTCAAGCCAACCTACTGGTACGAGATGCAGACCCTCGAGGAGAACTTGATTCCCCAGACCACGGAGGACATCGAGCGGGCGGAGTGGGTGTCCCTCAGGTCGCTCGCGGAAGTCCGCAGCGGCATGTACCCGAGTCTCCACGTCATTGTGGACAGCGTAAGTCAGCACTAGCGACTACTCGATCAGGACCCGCATCGCTTCCACCACGGCCCGCGTGTCGTACTCGTCGGCGGCAAGGATGAGCTGACTACCGTTCGCGTACTCGATGATCGCCAGCTCCTCGTTGCGCGTGGATCCCGCCAGACCCGACACGGCCACAGGCTCCAGGTATACCCTCTTCAGGGCAGACGCTACTACCGTGTCGTTCGCGATGATCGCGTAGGTGGGCGCGACCACGATGATTGGTGAGCGGGTGAGATCCAGCGCCACCATGACCACGCTGCTGATGGCGAAGAGGAGGAAGAGGGGCCCGAGCGTTTGTCCGAGCTTCGAGTTTCGAGTGGTCGGTCCGCGGAAAGCCGTGAGGGTCCAGACGGCCGCTACAACCGCCACGATCGCCGCTAGGCTCAACCAGCGGTAGCTGGCCGCCAGCTGGGGGACGAAGACTTCTTCCATGGTGGCCACAACTGGTTCGCTTCCGCAAAACTAGCCCAGCGGTCGCGCACTGGCCACCGGGCCGGTGGCTCGTGTGTTAGCTTACCGACTTATACCTCTACGCTTGTGCATTATATCGTCTTCGACCTCGAGGCCACCTGTTGGCAAAACCGTCCGCCGTCGATCCCGCAGGAGACGATCGAATTCGGCGCCTACAAGCTGCGTCGCGACGGGGAGGCGGTGGCGAGCTTTCAGGCGTTCGTGAAGCCACGCCTCCACCCCCGCCTCAGTACCTTCTGCCAGGAGCTCACCAATATCGAGCAGTCGGACATAGATCGCGCCGATCCGTTTCACGTGGTAGCCGAGGACTTCATCGACTTCATCGGCTACGAGGACGATGAGGAGTACCTGCTGTGTAGCTGGGGCGACTTCGACGCCAAGCAGCTTCAGCGCGACTGCGCCCTGTACCGCATGGACGACGACTGGGTACGCCCGCACATCAACCTCAAGGAGCAGTACCGCCAGATCAACCGCCTCCCGAAGCCGCGAGGTCTGGCCAGAAGCGTGGTCGCGAGTGGTCACGAGTGGGACGGGGCGCAGCACCGCGCGATCGATGACGCGCGAAATTTGGTCAAGGTGTTTCGGGCCTTTATCGATGAGTGGGTCTATTGATGGTTGTTTGGTTGTTTGGTGACTTGATTATTTGGTTAGCCACGTGCACTGGCAACGTGGTCTGCACATCCGGAAGACAACCAAACAACCAAACAACCAAACAACCAAACAACCAAACAACCAAACAACCAAACAACCAAACAACCAAACAACCAAACAACCAAACAACCAAACAACCAAACAACCAAACAACCAAACAACCAAACAAC
>JBGTKC010000062.1:0-44492 GCA_041744755.1 Saprospiraceae bacterium | reverse complement strand
AAGAGCTCGCGCTGCGTCATGGCGGCAAAGATCGCGCGGGCGTGTGGTCGTCTACCGCGAACGCGTCATATTCGACGGAATGCCCGTAATTGCGCTCCGAGCTTAATTAACTGAATGACAGGAAATTCCAGTCGTACTTTTTATTAAATTCTGATTTCCGCCCTAAAGCGCGAACACCTTTATCCTTTTTGTCACCAGGGCCAACGGGAAATCCGTATATCTTTAGGCTAGCCGAATCCGTTAAACTGCTCCATGCGCGTCACTCACCTGCTCTTCCTCGCCCTCGCCGTAGCCCCGGCTACGTGGGCGGGATGCGGCACGGACGAGACCGAGCGCCAGCGCGAGGGCTATATCGAGGGCATCGACGTCTCTCACCACCAACCCCGTATCGACTGGCCGCAGGTGGCCGCCGACGGCATCAACTTCGCTTACGTGAAGGCCACCGAGGGTCAGTCCCACCGCGATACGAAGTTTTGTGAGAATTGGGCTTCCGCCAAAACCGCTGGCCTCTACCGCGGCGCCTACCACTTCTACCGCGCCGACGTGAACCCGCGCGAGCAGTTCGAGCACTTCCGCGCCGTCGTGAGCCTCGTGCCCGGCGACCTCTCCCCGGTGCTCGACGTCGAGACTCTCGACGGCGCCGATAAGGCCGAGCTGATCGAGGGCCTACGCACGTGGCTCTACCTCGCCGAAATCGAGTACGGCATCAAACCCGTAATCTATACCAACCTCAAGTTCTACTACCACCACCTCGCCGGGCAGTTCGACGACTACCCCTTCTGGATCGCGCGCTACGGGAATAACGCGCCTTCGGTAAGCTCCGCCGCCACCGTCGCCTTCTGGCAGTACGGCGACCGCGGCAGAGTAGACGGGGTGACGGGCCACGTCGACCTTAATGTCTTCCTCGGTGACAGCCAGGCGTTCGGCCGGCTGCAGATCCCCGAGCCGACGTACACAACGCTGGGGCCTAGAGAGGCAGGCGCCAATGCTGGTTGGGCGCTTCGCTAACTGGGTGTTCGCTTTGCGCGCCCACGGAGAGAGCCGCGAGTCACGAGAGGGGGGAGCCGCAGGTGTGATGGGTGGGTGTTGGTGACGGTCGGTGCAACGCGCCTGTGCCCGGATCACAAACCTTTCCCCATACCTAAACCGCGATCGCTGCCGGGCCTTGGGTATAGAGGTGGTCCTCGAGAGACGCACCAATCGCCCGCCTTCACCCAGGTCTATGTCCAAGCTTCCCGAAATCTCACAGGCGCGAACCGCTGCCCTCCTGGCCCGCGGTCGCGCCTACTTTGAAGCCCGTGGCTACGACCCGTTTGCTTTCCAGGAGGAGGCCTGGGCCGCTTACCTCTCCGGTCGCAGTGGCTTGGTGAACGCCCCGACGGGAAGCGGGAAAACCTTCAGCTTGATCATGCCGATCCTCCTAGAGGCTCACCGTGAGGCGCCATCCCTCGCCGCGGCGCCATCCGCCGATCCAACCCTTCGAGAAGCCAACGACTCCACCCCCCCGCAAGGCCTCCACGCCATCTGGATTTCCCCGATTCGCGCCCTCACCAAGGAGATCGCCAGCGCCGCCCAGGAGGCCATCACCGGACTCGGGCTCGACTGGCGCGTCGAGGCCCGCACGGGCGACACCTCCTCGGCCGATCGCGCCCGCCAGAAGCGCCGCCCCCCGCAGATCCTCATCACGACGCCGGAGAGCCTCCACCTCATGATCTCCAACAAGGACTACCCGCAGGCGCTCGGCAACCTAAAGTGCATCGTCGCCGACGAGTGGCACGAACTGATCGGCACCAAACGCGGCGTCCAGCTCGAGCTCGCCATCGCGCGCCTGCGGGGCCTCAATCCAGCCTTACGGATCTGGGGCATCTCCGCCACGATCGGCAACCTCGAGGAGGCGGCCCGCGTGCTGATGGGTAACGCCGTGCCCGTCGACGAGCAGCTCCTCATCCGCGCCGACATCGAGAAGTACACTTCCGTGAAAACGGTCATGCCGGAGGAGATCGACAGATTTCCGTGGGCCGGGCACATGGGCCTCACGCTGCTCGCTGAGGTGCTGCCGATTATCGAGGCCTCGGCCTCGACGATCATCTTCACCAATACCCGCAACCAGTGCGAGGTCTGGTACCAGAAACTCCTCGCCGTCGACGAGGACCTCGCCGGGCAGATCGCGATGCACCACGGCAGCATCGATCGCGAGCTGCGCGACTGGGTAGAGGACGCCATCCATACCGAGCGCCTGAAGGCGGTAGTAGCGACCAGCTCGCTCGACCTCGGAGTGGACTTCCGGCCGGTCGAGACGATCGTGCAGATCGGTTCGCCGAAGGGCGTGGCGAGATTCCTCCAGCGCGCGGGCAGGTCCGGTCACCGACCGGGTGCCGAGAGCCGCATCTACTTCGTGCCGACGCATTCGCTCGAATTGATCGAAGCATCGGCCCTCCGCGAGGCCATCGAGCGAAAGATCGTCGAGTCGATCGAGCCGATGGTCAACTGTTGGGACGTACTTGTACAGTACCTCGTTACCCTGGCCGTCGGGGGCGGCTTCCGGCCGGCAGACATCTTGCCGGAGGTCCGCGCAACCTACTGTTTTGCGAGCATCACCGAAGCGCAGTGGCAGTGGTGCCTCGACTTCATCACCACCGGCGGCGAGAGTCTCGCGGCCTACGACGAGTACAAGAAGGTCTCCATCGACGAGACCGGCCTCTACCTCGTCACCGAGCGCCGTATCGCGACACAGCACCGCATGAACATGGGCACCATCGTGGGCGCCACCTCGATCACGGTCAAGTACCAGAACGGCGGGCGCATCGGCACCGTCGAGGAGTACTTCGCGAGCCAGCTCAAGCCCGGAGACAGCTTTTGGTTCGGCGGTCGCTCACTCGAGGTTATCCGGATCACGGCCATGGACCTTTTGGTGAAGAAGTCCAACAAGCGTCCGAGCCGTATCCCGAGCTGGCAGGGCGGGCGGATGTCGCTGTCGAGTCGCCTCAGTGACCTGTTCCGCGAGAAGGTCGACCAGCTGCGCCGCGGCGAGTACGACGACGAGGAACTCAAGAAAGTTGCACCCCTCACCGAGCTCCAGGCCGAGCGCTCGGCCTTGCCGAGCCCAGACCAGTTCCTCATCGAGTACTTCGAGGACCGCGAGGGCTGGCACCTGCTGTTCTACCCGTTCGAAGGCCGCACCGTCCACGAGGGCATGGGGGCGTTGATGGCGTTTCGGCTGAGCCAGTACCAGCCGATCACCTTCACGATCGCGATGAACGACTACGGCTTCGAGTTGCTGAGCGACACCAAGCTCGACCTCGAGGCCGCCATCGGCGACGGACTCTTCGAGGCGGCTACGCTCCGCGTAGACATCACCGACGCCATCAATGCCTCCGAGATGGGGCGACGAGCCTTTCGGCAAATCGCGGGTGTGGCGGGTCTGGTGTTCAATGGCTACCCCGGCCAGCGCAAGCGCGACCGTCAGCTGCAATCGAGCAGCCAACTCTTCTACGACGTCTTCCAGCAGTACGAGCCCGAGAACCTCCTCTTTCGCCAGGCTCAGGAGGAGGTGATCCACTTCCAGCTCCAGGAAGATCGCCTACGAAAAACCCTGGAGCGCATTCAGGGGCAGGAGATTTTGATCACCCGACCGAAGCGCGCCACGCCCTTCGCCTTCCCCATTATGGTGGATCGACTGAGGGAAAAGCTGTCGAGCGAAAAGCTAGAAGACCGGGTAGCGCGAATGAAGTTGAGCCTGGTCGAAGATTGAGGAACCGAGGGCCTGCAAGCCTCATTGCAATCACGGAGCGAAGCTGCGCCCCCCCAACCAACCGCCCCCCTCCCACGTTTTCCACACCGTGACCTCCACTCCCTCCAAGACCACCTGCGACACTGTCCTCGCCGGGGAGCGCGTCTGCCTCCACCCGCACGCCGGGCTCTACTGGGAGACGGCCGACACTCTTGTCGTGGCCGACCTCCACCTCGGGAAAGCCACCCACTTCCGCCGCCACGGGATGCCCGTGCCGCAGTACGTCCAGGACGAGACCCTCGACAAACTCACCGGCCTCCTGCTCGACTACTGTCCCGCGCGCCTGCTCATTCTCGGGGACCTCTTCCACTCCGACTACAATGATGAGTGGGAGGACTTCGCCGACGTCGTCCTCGGCTTCGGCGGGGTTAACTTCGAACTCGTCCTCGGCAATCACGACCGGCTCACGCTGCACCAGTACCAGAAGTACGGGATCAGCGTACGCGAGGAGCCCTACGTCGAAGGACCGTTCGCGTTCTCGCACCACCCGCTCTCCCGAGAGGCGCTGGCGGCGGCACTGCCGGGTGTCGACAGCGCCAATCTCTACAATCTCGCCGGCCACGTGCATCCCTCCGCCCGGCTCTTCGGTCGCGGCGATAGCCTGCGACTGCCGTGCTTCTACTTCTCTCAGGACGCAGGACTGCTCCCCGCCTTCGGCGCTTTTACCGGCACGTATTGCGTAAGCCCGAGACGGGGTGACCGGGTGTTTATGCTGGCGGGCGAGAGCGTGATCAAGGCCAGTTAGGACGGGGCCAGCTCCTCCGTTGAGGGAGCCACGAGGCGCGGAGGCCGCAGAACTTTGGCTAGCTTGGGGCGAAGCGGGGTGGAGACGTTTGCGGAGAAGTCCCTGTGGGACTTCTAACAGTTCTGCGCTTGGTTGCAGCTTGGCTGAGAGTGAGCCGTCAATCCGGGTGCCCGAAATCCAAATACTCCTCCTTCACTACCTCGACTTTCGGCTGCTTGGGGGGTGCCTTGAAGCGTTCGCGCAGCGCTCCACTTAGCACCGGACGCCTGAGCACATCGTTGGCCTCGAGCTCCTTCGGGGCGAGCGGCTGAGCTCGCACTCCGGTAGGCGTCGGATCGTCCCCCTCGAAATCTAAATAGGTCTCCGTATCCACCGTCAGAGGCGGAGCCGGCTTCGGGACCGGGCCAGGCTTTCCGAACAGCGGCCGCTCGACACTATACTCCCTGCGGGCGGCTGAGGCCGGAGGGTCGCCGGCTGGCTCCGACGAGCGCGTGGCTACCGCCTGCTCGACCTCGTCGTCGGACTCCTCCCGCAGGTCGCGCACGTCGCGTCTGTCCCGGCGCTCGCCCTCGTCGTCGTAGTCGTCGATGAGGCTCTCCGGACCGAACAGCGCGACGAGCTTCTTCCTGATGGCCGCCTTGCGGACTTGCGAGTGGCGGAAGTGCCGACGGACCTTATCCCCGGCCATCTTCACGTCGTAGTTGTCGCCGACGAGCGTGCCCTCGATCGACAGGCCAGTCTTCACCCACCCACGCCGGCGATCCGGGACGAAGTCTTGATTGCGGTTCTTGCCGAAGACCTTGTTCAAAAGCAACTGCGCCCCGTTGATCCGCACCGAGTAGTCGATGTCTTGCGCGAAGCTGTGCTCACCGGCGATCGTGAAGTTGGTAGCTGAGCTCTGAATGAACATTGCCGGCAGATATACCTGCTCCCCGACCACTTCGATCCAATTCTCGGTGTCCGTGAAGCGGATGTGCTCGAGCTCTTTAGAGCGGACGAATTTGCTGAGGGCCTGTAGCATCTCGAAGTCACGCAACTCCCCGTCGGTCAGGCCGACGTTGGCCCAGACGTGGAGCGCGTCCTCGTCCCAGTCGCCGTTGCCCTTCCAGCCGGCCTCGACGTAGGCGCGCGTCGTCATCTGGCCCTCGATGTGCTTGGCGGCCACCACCTGCTGACCGACGTTGTCGGTTTGCTCGAAGAGCTCCGTGACGTTGACCTCCGAGCAAGCCAGTTTTGCCGAAAGGCGCATCTGCGTCCGCAGGTCCACCGTTCCGTCCACGGCCCAGTGCCCCTCCATTGCGTAGGCCTCGCCGTCGAGCCGGAGGCGGGAGTCCTCGAGGGTACAGCTTCCGCTAAAACGTTGTGCGTCCACCTTCCCGTAGCGCACTTGCCCGCTCGACAACTGGAGGTCGGCCGAGAGATGGGTGGCGAAGGGCGCGTTGCCGACGAACCCATCGGTAACCGCGCGCTTCGTCGAGGCCGCGCGACCGTCCGTGAAGGTTGCCACCCAGGCCTTCAGGTCGAGCTCCGGCGCACTTAAGCTCCCGCGAAAACCCAGGACCGCCACTTTCGACCCGAGTATGTAGGGGACGAGGTGGCTCACCTTTAGATCGGCCGCTACCCGATTGCCGTGCCCCTCGATCGCGCCGCTGGTCACGAGCAGGTCCGGCCCCCGTAGTTCGAGCGCGAGGGCATCTACGTCGAAGCGCTCGCCGCGATAGATGGCCGCGGCGCGCTCGAGATCGAAGCTCCCACGCGTGATCACCTCACTGGCTTGGTCCGGGTCCAAGAGCGAACGCTGTCGGCCGCGCACGTTCAGGTTGCGCAAGGTGAGATCCCCGGCGAAAGTACCGCTGCCCCAGAGTTCGTCGAACCAGTTGAGCGGGACGGTCCCGCTCACATCGACATCATAAAACGGATCGGCGAAATCGGTCCATGCGAAGTTCCCGTTGATCGGCTGGCCGTCGAGTTGGGCGTTAAGATTAGCGAGCACCAACTGGGAGCCCACCATCGACGGCTGCTCGCCGTTGGTGAAGCTCAGGGCAAAGCTGACGTCGGTCGCCTCGCGAGCGAGGGCAGAGATTTGGACACGGCCGTTGCGGAGGCTTCCGCCAAAACGTACCGCCGGGCTGGTGTCGCTATCGTACCTGCCGGCGATGGTCCCGTCGAGCGTGAACTCCCCTTCGGACCTCAGGGACCGAATCCCCGGCGTGATCCACTGCCGCGGGAGGGCCCGCAGCACCGCCCCGAGCTGCCCGCGGTCGGTGTGCAACTGCAGGTCGTACACCGTGGCCGCGCGTTCGAACTGGAAGCTCCCCGCCAGCGCCACCGGCATCCCGTCGAGGGTCACGGTGCTCGGACCGAAGCGGTAGCGGTTCGCCGCCAGGTCGATCGCGAGCTCGAAGGCGGCCCCGAGCGCGAAGTCCTCCACGTAGCGCATGCCGTCGAGGTCCAGGAACTCGCTGCCGCCGGTTAGGTCGCCGGTCAGGGTATACTGTTCGCTCCCGAAGCGGCCCGCCACCTCGCCCTCGTCGACGCGAAAGCGGCCGCTGGTCCGGGTGGCGTCGTCGAGGTATGCGATGCTGACCCCGTCGAGAATGATTCGCGAGAGTTGGAAACTGATACTGGTCGCCTTCGAACCGGGTACGCGTTCGCGCAAAACGAGCCAGTTGCCGCTGCGCTCGGCGTCGCGGTAGATATTAAGCGTCGCCGCCTTAACGCGGATCGTGTTGAAGGTCCAGGCCTCCTCGAAGAGCAAATCCGTCCACGACAGGCGGCTCGTGATGTGATCGGCGCTCAGGAACGCGCCCTCGGGATAGCCGGCGAGCTCGACGTCGCGCAGGCCGATCTGCACGTACGGGAAGTCGCGCCAAAGAGAGATGCTGGCCCCGCCTACCCGGAGGTCGCTGCGCAGCTGGCCCCGGACCGCCGTCACGGCCTCCTCGCCGAGGGTCTCCTCCAGGAGGGCCGTCACCCCGAGTAGCACGGCCACGACGAGGGCTGCCGCTAGGAGAGATCTTTTGAGGTAGCGGTGCATAGCGGGACGGCGCGCGAAGCAGAGGTCGGTCGCCAAGGTAACGACGGGCACAGACGCCGCGCGTATCTGCTCCGTGCAGATGTTAAAAACTGCGCATGCGCTTGCACGCCGAGAGGCAAGGCGTACATTTGCCGCCCGATCGGTCGATTAGCTCAGTTGGTTCAGAGCATCTCGTTTACACCGAGAGGGTCGGCGGTTCGAGCCCGTCATCGACCACTATCCTAAGCCCCACGTGTTCCTTCGTGAGACGTGGGGCTTTTCGTGTCACAGTCCGTCGCCGGTGTTACCGCGACGCGGCGTAGCCTTACACCATGATCGAGGCCACTCCCAAGCGCACCGCCGACCGCCGCACGGTCCGTAAGATGTTTTTCCTGCTGCTCGCCGCCGGTGTGACGCTCTGGTTCTTCGAGTTGATTCAGCCCTTCCTGATGACGATCTTCTGGGCGGTAGTGCTCGCGGTCGTCTTTCAGCCCGTGCAGGAGTGGCTTCGTGGAAGATTCCCCGATCACGAGGGATTGGTCGCCACGCTCACGACCCTCATCATTACCCTCGTCGTGGTCGTACCCATTTTCCTCGTCGGGCTCGCCGTCGTAGATCAGGCAAGTGGGCTCGTCGCCCGCGTCAACAGCGGGGAGCTCGATCCCAACGTCGTGGTTAACTACGTCGAGCGACAGCTCCCGATCGTGAAAAATCTCGCCAGTGAATACGGAGTCGACTTTGACCAAGTCCGCAGCAATGTCACGGGCGGGATCGCCACCGCCGGCCAGCGCATCATCAACTGGAGCCTCAGCGCCGGCCAAAACTTTCTTGGGATTACTGTCGAATTCTTCCTCATGCTCTATCTGCTATGGTTCTTCCTCAAGGACGGACGCACCATCGTCGATGGCATCGTGGACTCCGTACCGCTCGGGGATAGCGCCGAGCGTCAACTCATCAACCGCTTCGCCACCGTAAGCCGGGCGACCTTGAAGGGGACCCTCATCGTTGCCGCCATCCAGGGCACCCTCGGCGGACTGCTCTTCTGGGCGATCGGAATCGAGGGGGCACTGTTCTGGGGAGTCCTCATGACGCTACTCAGCCTGTTGCCCGTAGGTGGCTCCGCGCTCATCTGGGCTCCGGCGGCTATCATCCTTGCCGTGCAAGGGGATTGGACGCGAGCCCTCATCATCGTGGCCTTCGGCGGCCTGGCAATCGGTCTGGTGGACAACCTCCTACGTCCGTTGCTCGTCGGTCGCGATACGCAAATGCCGGACTATTTGGTGCTCATCGCCACGCTCGGAGGCATTGCATCCTTTGGGCTGGCTGGCTTCGTTATCGGTCCGGTGATAGCTGCCCTATTCCTCTCCATCTGGGAGATGATGCGTAAACGCTACGGTCACGATTTCGTCATGCCGACAGTGGGCGCCCCTACGCCCCTCGCTGTCGAACTTGAGAGCGGCGAAGCTGCATAATCGGTGATACCACCAATCGAGCAAGAAATTACTGGAGGAGCGGCCGGACCTGCCCCCGGACGACTTCCGTAGCGAAGCCGTAGACGAGGTGGGTCAAGAGCTCGTTGCGCTCTTCACTGCTGTCCTTCTCAGCATGCGGCTCCTCGATCCCGGCCGCCGGCAGCAGGCCCTCGTGTACCACGCCGAATAGCGCCGTACCGAACGGCAGCCCAAGGCCTTCGCCGAGTTGCGGCATGACCTCAACCGCGGCACCGTAGGCACCGCCGATGAGGGTGCCGAAGAGCCAGTGGATGGTTGCTCCGGCGGCTTCTTTTTCGCCTTGCGTGAGGTGCTCATCTGCGATCGCTTCGGCGGCCTCCTCGGCGATGATCTCGGGGGGCGTGTCTGCGGTTGCGGGGCGTACCGGGAAGTAGTGCTCCGCGAGCGTCTTAATGCCAGTCGCGATCAGACCTGCGATAGCTCCCGCGACGAAACCACGCAGTATGTTGCCTTCCTTGTTACGCTTGCCGGCCATGAGGTCGCTCACGATGGAGCTGTAGTTGTAAGTCGTAGGGAGCATGTGGGGTAGGTTGAAGGCAGAATTAATTGAGGCGAGCGCGAACCTGCGAACGGACGTAGTCGACCACGAGGCCGTAGACCAGGTCACTGAGGAGTTCGTGGGCTTCGTTCTCTTCGTGGGGCTTGAGGGTCACCTTGCCGGCGTCCATGAGCTCGCCGGCGTTGTTGATCCCGTACACCGCCGAGCCTAGTCCGAGGCCGTTGCCGGCGGTCACCTCGGGAGCCAACTCAGCAGCCGCGCCGTAAGCTCCACCGATGAGTATGCCCGTGACGATATCGCGGGTGTCGAGCTGTACGGCCAGCTCACTGTCGCCGAGGCGGATCGCCTTGCGGATACTCGGATCCGAGGCCTTGATGGGGAAGAAGCGTTCGATGATCGTTTTAGCGAAAGCCCCCGCGAGACCGCCCGCGAGACCCGCCACCACGCCACGGGCTACGTCGGCCTCGGGGTTGTGCTCGCCTTTCATGACGGAGTTGACGATGTCTTGCACGCCGTTGTGGGGGGCCTGCTTCACGAGGCTACTCACTAGTGAGATCAGTAAGGGCTGCTGCTGTTCCATGCGTGATGCAACGGCGGCGCGGCGGCGGCGGTTTGGTCCGGCGAGAAGGATTTGAGGACCGCTGTGCTGATGGACCGCCGGCCGTGCAGTCGATCGTCTATCAGGCGCAGCCGGTCGACTAGCTCCTCGAGTACACCTTCTCCTCCTCGATCACCTGCATTAGCGTCCGGATAATCACTGTGCTGTTCGCGTATAGCTCCCGGTGGGCAAGCTGCAGCACCTGCGCGTACTCCTTGAGGTACTGGTCGAACTGCGCCGCCGACGGGCACATGTACTGCACGGCGTAGGTGAGGCCGTCGTCTTCCTCCGCTTCGTCGAGTATGCGCAGGAGGCGGTAGCCATCGAACATCCCCGTCGCCATGACGGCCGGGATGTGGACCTCGCGCATCCACTTGCCCCACTCTGGGGCCATGCTGCGCTCTACTTTAGTCGTGACGTTATAAAGGATCAAACCCGCTCCATTTGTACCCCGATTTTGCGGAGCCGCTCTTCGATGAACTGATACCCGCGGTCGATCTGGTTGACGTTGTCGATCACGCTCACGCCCTGTGCACTGCAGGCCGCGATGAGGAGCGCGACACCGGCACGGATGTCGGGACTCGACATATTGGTGGCCCGTAGGGGATACTGGCGGTCGATGCCGATGACGGTCGCGCGGTGCGGATCGCACAGGATCACTTTGGCGCCCATGTCGATGATCTTGTCGACGAAGAACAAGCGGCTCTCGAACATTT
The DNA here is from genome assembly GCA_041744755.1 of Saprospiraceae bacterium. Classification (GTDB taxonomy): domain Bacteria; phylum Bacteroidota; class Bacteroidia; order Chitinophagales; family Saprospiraceae; genus CALDTK01. The sequence goes on along the minus strand of JBGTKC010000062.1, from coordinate 33,617 downwards.
TCTGGTGGATAAGCACCGATCCGCGCGCCTGCGTGGCGACAACCAAGAGTATGCTCATAAGGTCTGGCGTGAAGCCGGGCCAGGGCGAATCGTACACCGTCATCACCGAGCCGTCAATGAAGGTCGTGATCTCGTAGTGGTCCTGCTGCGGCACGTACACATCGTTGCCGCGGGCCTCTACCTCGATGCCCATCTTCCGGAAGGTCGGTAGGATGACGCCGAGGTGCTCCGGGGCGGCGTCCTTAATCGTGAGCTCCGACTGCGTCATGGCCGCGAGGCCGATCCAAGACCCGATCTCGATCATGTCCGGCAGCAGGCGGTGGGTCGTGCCCCCGAGGCGCTCGACCCCGTGTACGATCAGTAGGTTCGAACCGAGACCTTCGATCTTGGCGCCCATGCCCGTCAACATCCGGCAGAGCTGCTGAACGTAGGGCTCGCACGCGGCATTGTAGATCTGTGTGGTGCCCTTCACCATGACCGCCGCCATCAACATGTTGGCCGTGCCCGTCACCGAGATCTCGTCCATCAGCATATAGGCGCCCCTCAGGCCTCGCTCCGCCGAGACGAAGAATTCGTCCTTGTCATTGTCGTAGACGAACTCCGCGCCGAGCATCTCGAAGCCCAGAAAGTGCGTGTCGAGCCGCCGCCTACCGATCTTATCCCCACCGGGCTTCGGCAGGTACGCGCGGCCGACGCGGTGCAACATTGGCCCGATCAGCATCACCGACCCACGGATCTTGGACGCCTTGCTCTGGTACTCAGGACTGCGGAAGTAGTCGAGATTGACCTCGGGCGTGTGATAGCGGAAAGTGTGGGTGCTCATTTCAGTAATGTCGCAACCGAGACCGCGCATCAGGTCCATCAGGTTGTGCACGTCCACGATGCGCGGCACATTCTCCAGTACCACCTCATCACTCGTGAGCATCGTGGCGCACAACACCTGCAGCGCCTCATTCTTGGCGCCCTGCGGGATGATCTCCCCGCTGAGTCGGTGACCTCCCTCGACCCTAAATGCATTGCCTTCCATAGGGGGGCAAGGTAAAGGCTTGGGGATAGCTTGGCGGGTTGTTTGGGGGGTTCGGTTGCGCGGTTGTTTGGTGCTGTCCGAGCGATGGCCCAGCCGCCGTAGCAGCAGCCAACTGAACAAGCAGATTACCGAACAAGCAGATTACCAAACAAACAACCTCAGCGCTTCCTGAACCTCCGCCGGTTGGTGTTGCCCGCACCGTTGCTCTTATTCTTATTGCGCTTGCGGCCCTTGAACATCGACACCTCCTGCTTGATGTGGGACTGCGAGCCGCGGCCCATGTAGGCGTCGATGTTGTCGGCGTCGTCCAGCACAAGCTCGCCGTCGCTCATCTTCTTGAGGTCCAGGAGGATGGTATTATCGGAGATGTTTTGGGCGTCGTTGTAGGTCGAGTAGGCGAGCTTCATGTAGCTCGCGATCGTCTTCGTGATGGCGCTCTTGCGCTGCGGGTCCTCGGCGGCGCGGGCGCGCTCGATCATCTTCCCGACGTACTCACCGTAGTTGCGGTGCGTCGATACGGACTTGGGGTAGGGCACCTCTTCGGGGCGGACACTGTCCTCGGCGGGGACGGGGACGTTGCCGTCCGGTGGGGTAGCCGTGAGCCGGTAGCCCGACAGGCGGTAGGCGTGTTTCCAGAGGCGCCGCTCCTGGTCCTCCTTGGTCATGGTCTCAGAGTCGGTGCTGAGCTGCGCCATCATTTGCACGATGCGCTCGACGAGGGCCTGCTGCCGCTCGGGCCCGAGTTCGACGGCCCGCTCGAGCATGACCTGCACGTAGCGACCGTAGGCCGGGATCACCATGTCCTCGGCGGCGGAATTGTAGGCTAGTCCTTCCATGTTGAATTTTCAAATTACGAATGACAAACTCCAAATGTGCCGTTCAGGAGTGCTTGGCTGGCGTTTGCTGCGCGAGGAGGCGCCTTTCGGCAAAACTTGCTCGCGGGGTGGAGGGTGGCCGGCGCCCAAAAGTAACTAACGCTCCGGGAGTAGGGTTTTGGCGAAAGCCGCAGCACTTCCAAGCCAGCTATCTCCCTGGTCGCCGTTCGGCAAACCTACTCCACCGCTCGCCTACACCACCGCGGCAGCGCCCCAATGGCGGGAGCCAGTCCATCAGTGCGTCGAGTGCGTCCTCCGCGGCAGCGCATTCAACAATTCACCCTTCGACAATTCGAAAACTCCCTCACTCCACCGTCACACTCTTCGCCAAGTTCCGCGGCTGATCCACGTTGCAGCCCCGCATCACGGCGATGTGGTAGCTCAGCAACTGCAAGGGGATGACCGACAGCAGCGGGGAGAACTGCTCTTCGGTCTGCGGGATCTCGATGACGTAGTCTGCCAGAGCGGACACCGTGGTGTCGCCCTCGTTGACGATCGCGATGATGGTTCCGTGACGGGACTTCACCTGCTCGATGTTCGAGACGATCTTCTGGTAGGCGCTGCGGTTGGTCGTGATCACGAACACCGGCATGTCCTCGTCGATCAGGGCGATCGGACCGTGTTTCATCTCGGCGGCCGGGTAGCCCTCGGCGTGGATGTAGCTGATCTCCTTGAGCTTGAGCGCGCCCTCGAGCGCGACGGGGAAGTTGAAGCCGCGACCGAGGTAAAGCGCATTGGTGCTCTCGTACAGCTCCCCGGCGATAAGGCGCGCCTGGCCACTACAGCGCTCGAGGGTCTGGCGGACGAGCTCCGGGATGGCGTTAAGGGAGTGGAGCAGCATTCGCTTGCGCTCCTGGTCGAGCATGTTGCGGTGCTCGGCGAGGTGGATGGCCAGCAGGCTCAGGATCGTCACCTGGCCCGTGAAGGCCTTCGTGGAGGCGACCCCGATCTCGGGTCCGGCGTGGATGTAGCTCCCGGCGTGCGTGGCGCGCGCGATCGAGGAGCCGACGACGTTGACGATCCCGTAGCAGAAGGCTCCCCGCTCGCGCGCGAGCTGGATGGCGGCTAGGGTGTCGGCTGTCTCGCCCGACTGCGAGATCGCGATCACGACGTCGCGCTCGGTGATGATCGGGTCGCGGTAGCGGAACTCGCTGGCGTACTCGACCTCGACCGGCATGCGCGCGAGGTCCTCGATGAGGTACTCGCCGATGAGCCCCGAATGCCAGCTCGTCCCACAGGCCACGATCACGATCCGGTCGGCGGCCGCCACGCGGTCGATGTGGCCCTCGAGGCCCCCGAGGCGCACGAAGCTCTCGTCGGGACTGATGCGCCCGCGCATGGCGTCGGCGATGGTGTTGGGCTGCTCGTGGATCTCCTTGAGCATAAAGTAGTCGTAGCCGCCCTTCTCGATTTGGTCGATGTTGAGGTCCAGGAGGTGCACGAGCGGACTTTGGGTCTCGTTGGCCATGTTGACGATCGAGTACGAACCGTCGATGCGGGCTACGGCAATCTCGTTTTCCTCAAGGTAGACGACGTTCTTGGTGTGCTCCACGATCGGCGTCCCGTCGGAGGCGAAGAAGATCTCGCCGTCGCCGATCCCCATCACCAGCGGGGACGCCTTACGGGCGGCCACGATCTTGGTCGGGTCGTCGCGGTCGAGCAGCACGATCGCGTACGCACCCACCACCTTGGCGAGGGCCGCACGAACGGCATCCTCGAGGGAGAGTCTGCCGCGCTCCTGGACCTCGGCGATGAGGTTGACGAGAACCTCGGTATCGGTCTCACTGTGGAACACGACGCCGGTCTTCTCCAGCGCGCGGCGCAGCGTGTCGTAATTCTCGATGATGCCGTTGTGGACGATGGCGATCCGGCCGGCGTTGTCGAGGTGCGGGTGGGCGTTGCGATCGCATACCTCCCCGTGGGTCGCCCAGCGCGTGTGCCCGATGCCGATGTGGCCGCTCACGCCCACGCGGATGGCCTCGGCGCTCATGTTGTCGACCTTGCCCTCGCGCTTCACGACCTGGAGCTTGCCGTTGAGCACCGCGACCCCGGCGGAGTCATACCCGCGGTACTCCAGCCGGCGGAGACCATTCTCGAGGATGGGGTAGGCATCCTGACGGCCGATGTAAGCGACGATTCCACACATAAGTTGCTATTTATTGAACACTCGTTCCGGCGAGCGAAAAGTACTCCCGAGGACTGCAAGCGCACCCGGTGACTTTAAGGGAGTACTGTACTCGCGATACGGAGTCGGGTGCGGAGCTGGCCCGCCGCGGGGCCGAGGAGCACCGACTGCCCGGCGAACTGTCGACCGTCGCGGGGGACCAAGAACAGGCTCGGCGCCCGCGCCCCCGATACGAAGTCCTGAAACAGGGTGGTGATGTTGAACTTGTACACCTGTACCGAGTCGGTGCCTCCACGGGGGTCGATGACTTTCGTCAAAACCCCGCCCTCGAAACTCGAATACACACCTGTGCCGCCGTTGGTCGTGGGGATGGCGGAGTAATCTTCGAGGTCGCCCGAGCCGTTGTTGACCTGGACGACGACGGCCGGGAGGGCCTCGACGGCGCCCGGCTGCATCGCCACGACCGGGACCTCCAACTCGGCGAACGTAACGCCGCGGCGCGCGCCGAAGGCTGAGAGGTCGGGGAAGGTGACCTCGACGTTGGTGCCCTCGAGGGCCTGGAGGACGGCGAAGCTGTCCTGGACGGGACCACCCTGCTGGAGGCGCTCCAGTAGGCTCCCGGAAGGGTCGCGACGATACTCCACGCGAAGCTCAGCGTACCCGCCGAGGGTGGTAGCGCCGGTGTTTTGGTTGGTTCCGATCTTGCGGTTGACGAGCCGGAACTGTCTCGCGGCCCCAGCTTGTCGGTAGTAGATAAACACCCCCAGCTGGGGGTTAGCGCTAATCTGTAGGTTGACCCCAGGCAGGGTTTTAGCGCAAGCCGGTCCTCCCTCGACGATGATCCCCGGGAAGGCCTCTACGAAGAGCGAGTCGCTCACGAGCGTATCCGCCGTCGTCCGCTTCGCGAGCGCGCGCCGGATGTCGGCCTCGAACTCGGCATTGAGCGGAATCCGGAGCTGCGGCCCGACGGAGTCGCGGCGGATGCTGTCCCCGACGAAGGTGTTGACCCTGCCGCTGCGCCGTGGCACGCGGGCGTCGAAGGTGCCGTAGGTCTTGCCCGAGGTTTCGAGTGGCGTGTTGTAGAAAGCCTCCGCCACGCGGATGGTCCCCGGGGCGGCCGACCGGACCCGCAGCGAAGTAGGGGCGGTAGTGTCGCCGATCTGGACGCCTGCCACCAGCGGCAGGACGAGCACGATGCTGTCGATGGTGATAGCCTCTAGGGAAAGCCGCGGGCGGGCGAGCTCAACGAGCTCTAGTCCAAGGCGGGACTCGACCCGGCCGGAGGCCGCGCTCTCGAGACACCCGACAGCCACGGTTGCGGCCTGCTCCACGGTGTTGGAGAGGTTCGAGAGCGCAGTGCGGCTACGCAGCTCGACCGCGATGGTATCGGTGATCGTGACCGGGAGCTGCGTGCCGTCGAATTGGTCCCCGCCGATCACGGTGGCTTCGGTACAGGAGGCCACCGTGAGGCAGAGGGCGCCGTAGAGGACGAGGAGAGTCTTTTGCATAAATAGCCAGGTAGGCGAGGGCCTAACGTCCGAGCGCGGACGAATGTGATCCAGGCCGCCGGAGTATCCCGGCGGCTGAGGAGGGGAGTTCGGGGGCGCGATCGACCTACTCGCCAATCGGCTTCTCGACTTCGGCATCGGCGAGGAGCTCCTGGTACAGCTCGATGTAGGTCGGGACGTAGCCCTCCTGCTTGAAGGCGAGCACGGGCTTGTCGGTCTTCGCGAGGGCCTCTTCGACGTGGGCCGGCAGGCCTTCCTCGCCGCGGATTAGGGCGTCGGAGTAGGCCATCGCGCCGAGGTCGAGGCTGATGCCGTCGCCCATGCGGTAGGCGCCAAGGTCCTCGGGCTTGAGGCTGTTGATGGCGGCCTTCTCGAAGAAGTCCTCCCCGAGGCTCTCGTCGAAGTCCTGGTCGTAGATTGAGTAAATGACTTTCGAGAGCTCGAACAGTGGCTCGTTGGCGTAGGCGCTCTTGAGGAAGAACGGAATGAGCGAGGTCATCCACCCGTGGCAGTGGATGACGTCGGGCGCCCAGCCGAACTTCTTGACGATCTCGAGGGCCCCCTTACAGAAGAACGCCATGCGGTCGGCGTTGTCGTCGAAGACCTTGCCGGCCTTGTCCTCGAAGATGTACTTGCGCTTGAAGAAGTCGTCGTTGTCGAGGAAGTACACCTGCATCCGGGTGCCGGGCAGGCTGGCCACCTTGATGATGAGTGGGTAGTCGTCGTCGTCGACGATGATGTTCATGCCGGAGAGTCGGACCACCTCGTGGAGGCGGTGGCGGCGCTCGTTGATGTTCCCGAAGCGCGGCATCAGGATCCGAATGTCCATCCCGGCCTCGTGGATGCCTTGCGGTAGGGCACGAGCGATGTCGCTCATGATGCTCTCGGTGGTGTAGGGGCGCAACTCCTGCGTGACGAGCAATACTTTAGTCTTCTCCATGAATAGCTGTGGGATAGGCGCAATACAAATGCCCCGGGCGAGTAAGCGGGTGCAAAATTAACGAAACCCGACGATATACGCCGCGGGGCTCTCGAGCGGCCGTGGGATAGGCGGCTATATTCGCCGCCGTGACCCCCGCCTGACCGTGCCCATGACCATCGCCGAGACCCGATCCGAGCTCCGCGAGGCGCTCTCCGCCTGGGACGACCCGGCGCTGGAGTACGCCTTCGTCCCGACGATGGGCGCGCTGCACGCCGGTCACCTGCGTCTCGTCGCGGAGGCGCGGGCGGCCTACGGGCGGGTGGTCGTGAGCATCTTCGTCAACCCCACGCAATTCGATCGCGCCGAAGACCTCGAGCGCTACCCGCGGCAGTTCTCGAAAGACGCCGAGATGCTCGGGGAGGCCGGCGCGGATGTGTTGTTCGCACCGAGGGTCGACGAGATTTATCCGCCGGGCACGACGACATCGCCGCTGCCCGACCTACGTGGACTCGACGCGCGCTACGAGGGGACAATGCGGCCGGGTCACTTCGCCGGCGTGGTGCAGGTAGTACGGCGGCTCGTGGAACTCGTGCAGCCCGCGGCCATGTTCATGGGGCAGAAGGACGCCCAGCAGGTGGCCGTGTTGCGGCAGGCGGCGCATGCGGAGGCGTGGCCGCTCCAGATTATCGCCGTGCCCACCGTCCGCGAAGCTTCCGGCCTTGCCATGAGTTCGCGCAACGGCCAGCTTAGCGAGGCGGGTTTTGCGAAAGCGGCACAGATTCACACAAGCCTAGCCGAGGCCGTCGAGCGTTGGCGCGGAGGCGAGAGCGCGGGCGCCATTAGCCTTTCGGCAAAACGAGCACTCGAGACCGCCGGCTTCGGGCCCGAATATTTCGACCTGGTCTACGCCAGCGATTTCTCGCCCGTGGCCGCGGACGCGAACTTGACCACCGTCCGCGAGCCGCTCCTGTGGATCGTCGTCGCGTGGTACGAGGCCGTGCGCCTGATCGATAATATGCCGGTACTCTAGCGGACGTATCATACCGGGGGGGGAAACCCCATCCGGCTGGGCACGTATAGTCGCTCTACCTTCGCGGCCCCGCCAGCCCAATACAGCCAATGCTGCTCAGTATTTTTAAGTCCAAGATTCACCGCGTCCGCATTACGGAAGCGAATCTGAACTACGTCGGGTCGATCACGATCGACCAGGACCTCATGGACGCCGCCGGCCTCATCGCCGGGGAGCGCGTGCAGATCGTCAACAACAATAACGGCGAGCGCATCGAGACCTACGTCATCAAGGGCGCCCGCGGCTCCGGGGTCATCTGCCTCAACGGGGCAGCCGCGCGCCGGGCGGCAGTCGGCGACCAGGTGATCATCATCGGCTACGGCCTCATGACCCCCGACGAAGCCGCTACTTTCGAACCGAAAGTGGTGTTCCCCGATGACGATAACCGCATCCGGGCTTGAATCCACGTCTACGCAAGGTCCTTCAGTTCTTAGGGTTCCTCTCCATCGGAGTGGTGATCCTAACCCTGGTGTACCGCAGCCAGAACGCGACCTACCGGGCGCAGTGCGCCCTCGACGGCATCGCCGCCGACGACTGTAGTCTCCTAGACAAGCTCACCGCCGACCTAAGTGAGGTCCGGTACGTCTACCTCGTGGCGCTCCTGGCGATCTTTATGCTCTCCAACCTCTTCCGCGCCTGGCGCTGGCAGCAGCTCGTAGAGCCGCTCGGCAAGAAGGTCCGCTTCGGGAACACACTGTGGACCCTGATGATCGGCTACCTCGCCAATCTCGGCTTCCCGCGTATGGGGGAGGTGGTGCGCGCGGGACTCCTCGGCCGTTACGAAGGGATCGCCGTCGAGAAGGTGATGGGGACGGTGGTGGTCGACCGGCTGTTGGACCTCCTGTGCCTCTCCGTCATCGTCGGCGCGGCGGTGGCCACGCAGTGGGACACGCTCGGGGAGGCGGTGCTCAACCTTCGCGGCGACGCACCGACGAACGGTCACGGGCCCTTGCGCCCGATCCTCCTGGTTGCCGCGGGCGCGCTCCTCGTTGGGGTGTCGATCTACTTGGTCTTCACGCGCCTCGGACACACGCCCCTCGTCAAACGGGTCGTGCGGATGGCGGGCGGGTTCGCGGACGGGTTGCGTTCGCTCGGCAAGGTCCGCAATCAGCCGCTGCTGTGGTTCAACACCGTCGGCATCTGGGCTTGCTACTTCGCGATGGCCTACGTACCGTTCCTGAGTTTCCCGGCCACCGAGGGGCTCGGGGTCGATGCCGCGCTCACGGTCTTCGTCTTCAGCGCACTCGGGATCATCGTCCCGGCGCCGGGCGGGATGGGGAGCTACCACTTCATGGTGATCCAGGCGCTAGCCCTCTACGGTATCGCCGGCGATGACGCGCTGAGCTTCGCGAACATCCTCTTTTTCACCGTCAACCTCGGCTGCAATCTCATCTTCGGGATCGTCGGCCTCCTCCTGCTCCCGATCATCAACGGCGGCCGCAAGGTAGGCCTCGCCACCGCCACCGACGCGCCCGCGGGTGCCTTACCGACGCCGCTGTAGCCATGGCGTTTTCGCGACAGCTGATCCTGCCTGATTGGGCTTCCGCCAAAACCTGCGTCACGTCCTGGCGGGACGCCGGAGAGCGGGTGGTCTTCACGAATGGCGTATTCGATTTGCTGCACCCCGGGCACGTCACCTACCTCGAGGAAGCGCGCGGGCTCGGCGATCGGCTCATCGTCGGGCTCAACGCTGACGAGAGTGTGCGGCGCCTCAAAGGCGACTCCCGACCCCTTCAAACGGCCGAGGATCGGGCGGTGGTGCTAGCGGGCCTGAAGGCCGTGGATGGGGTAGTGGTCTTCGGGGAGGACACGCCGCTAGACCTGATCCTCGAGCTGCGCCCGGACGTGCTGGTGAAGGGCGGCGACTATGCGATCGAGACCATCGTCGGGGCTAGTGAGGTGATTGGGTGGGGCGGCCAGGTGCGGGTACTGGGCTTCGTGATCGGGAAGAGCACCACGGAGCTAGTGAAGCGGATGGGTGAGTGAGTGTTTCGCGAGCGTTACGGCCCGCGTCGGCCGTCGGTACGCACTCAATTACAGTAAACGATATACTTCTCCCAAAACCACTCATCCTTAAACCACTCCCGGATAGGGTAGCTCTCGCGGTAGATACTGCGGTGCAGGGAGCCCAGTTCCTCCTTCATGGCTTGGGCGTTACCGCCCTTCCAGGCGATCAGCCCGTTCGGGATGCTGTGGCGCTCGCGGTCGGAGAGCATCAGCCGCGCCCAGGAGTAGAGCTGTGGCAGGGGCGCCACCGCGCGTGAGACCACGAAGTCGTACTGCCCGCGTCCGGCCTTGAAGTCCTCCACGCGGGTGTGTACCGTGGTCACGTTGGTGAGCCCGATCGCAGCGGCGATCTCGTTGACGACGGTGAGCTTCTTATTGGTCGAATCGACGAGCGTCCACGCTACCTCAGGGTACATGATGGCCAGCGGGACGCCCGGGAAGCCCCCGCCGCAGCCGAGGTCGAGGACCTTCGAGCCGGGCCTCAGGTTGATGAAGCGGGTCAGAGCCAAGGAGTGGAGCACGTGGTGTTTGTAGAGCTCGTCGATGTCCTTGCGGGACACGACGTTGATCTTCCGGTTCCACTCTGCGTAAAGGGGGCCGAGTTGCGCGAAGCGGGCCTGTTGTTCGGGGGTAAGCTGGGGGAAATACTCGAGCAATCTGTCCATGGGCGGGGGCGAAGGTACCGCCCGCTCTTATACCGTCTCCGTGTGGGCTGCCTCGATCGCGGAAGGGGAGGCCCCGTGGACGCCGACCTTACGTTGCGCGCGGCGCACGCGGATACTCGTGATCCAGTTCGGGATAACGATGGCGCCCGCCAGTAGGTAGGCGTAGTAGGTGAAGCCGCGCCAGATCATGGCCACCAGCAGGACGCTCGTCGTATTAGCACCCATGTAGTCCTTCGTGAAACCCGGCAGCATCGACTCCGCGAAGCCCGCCCCGCCGGGCGTCGGTGAGAAGGCGATGATGAGGTACATAGACTTCAGGCGCCCGTAGAGACCGAGCTGCGTAATCGGATCGAGCGACACGTCCCCGAAGGCGACGATGAGGCAGCTGAGCAGCAGGAAGCGGCAGCTCCACGCCCCGGCCGTTGATCCGAAGGCCCCGAGGTGCCACCGCAGCGGTTGGCGGCGCATGTGCACCGACGCGGCCACCGTGTCCTGGGCGGTACGCAGGAGGGTTTTGCGGAAACGCTTCAGGACATTAACCCCCGCCAGCCAGCGGAGCACGCGCCGGATCGCCGTCGGGGAGACGAAGAGTCCCCAGAAGAAGAAGGTCCCGTACAGCGCCATCGCACCCCAGGCCAGCCAGAAGGTCTTACCCCACGCTCCGAGGTCGGCCAAGGTCACCGCCCCGGGCCGGATCATGCCCGGGCCGAACAGCAAGTATAGCAGCCCGAGCCCCCCGACGAAGAAGGCAGTGTCGAGGACGATGGTATAGATCACGAGGCTCGCCGTCCTCCCCGCCGAGAGCCTCTCCTGCGACAACACGAACAGCGCCACCGCGGAGCCACCAACGCTCGTCGGGCTCACCGCCGAGGAGAACTCCCAGATGAACACGAGTTCGATACACTTCCGGAATGAGAAATCGTGCTCGCTGAGGATGTAGAGGCGCGTGGCGTAGAAGAGGTGGCGGATCACGAGGAGGGTCAGGCTCACCCCCACCCAGAACAGTGTGGCGAGCGTCCAGTCGATGGCGCGCCACTCCGTGATGTCGAACTCGCGGTAGAACAGGAACCCGACCACGCCCAGGCCGATGAGCATGGGCACGATGATGCGGCTCGGGCGCACGCTGTGGAGCGCCTTCTGCTGATCTGCCGTAAAGTCGTTCTGTGGGTCCACGCTCTCTATATTGCCTCTCGATGAGCCATCCGTCGCCCACAAGGTCAACGTCGATCGGTGGGGCCGGGTTGCTACCTGAGGTCCCCGAATCCTTATCTATTCAACAACGGTGGCGCCTGCTGCTCGGCGACACTTCCGGTGGTGCAGCTGGGGACACGCCCCTCGCCGACCTCACGCCGGCCTGGCAGCAGCTCGACGACGTGGTAGGGGACCTCTACGACGAGGACCGCCGCGGGAGCCTGGCGAAGTCGAGCGCGCGGTTGACGGATTGGCTGGGCCGCTTACGCGAAAACTTCCCGGCGGAAAGTGTCGAGGTCATGCAGCGGGACGCCCTCGAGCGTTACGGCATGACGAAACTCCTCACCGACCCCGTCATCCTCGAGAGTCTCGAACCGGACATCCACCTGGCCGCCACCCTCATCCAGCTCGGCAGGGCCATGCCCGATGAGACGCGCGCGAAGGCCGACGCCATCGTCGCCCACATCGCCAGACAGCTTGCGCGAAAACTCGAGGAGCCGCTGCTGCGCAGCGTCCGCGCCGCCCTGGCCTCGGCGGAGCTGCGCACGCAGTCTAAGCCTACCCGCCACACCCACTGGCCCCGCACCATCCAGCGCAACCTCAAGCACTACCAGCCCACCCTCGGGACCATCGTCCCCGAGCGCTTCGTCAACCGCACCGCGCTCGCCAAGGGCCTGCGCAACGTCCACATCCTCGTCGACCAGAGTGCTTCAATGGCCACGAGCGCCATCCATGCTGCCCTCGGTGCGGCCATCATGTCAAAGGTGCCGTCGCTGCACGTTCGACTAGTCGCCTTCGACACGGAGATCGCCGACCTCAGTAACTTGCTCCACGACCCCGTCGAGACCCTCTTCGGCGTACAGCTCGGCGGCGGCACCGACATACACCGCGCGCTGCGCTACGAAGAGCAATTCATCCGCGAGCCAACGCGCTCCTTGCTCGTCCTCATCACCGACCTTTACGAGGGCGGCTCCGTCGCCGGCACACTCCAGCGTATCGACGCCTTCATACGGAGCGGCGTCCGCGTCATCTGCCTCCTCGCCATCAGCGAGGAGGGCAAGCCGAGCTACGACAAGCGTCTCGCGGAGGAATTGGCTGTGCTCGGTGCGTCTGTCTTCAGTACTACGCCGGAGGCGTTTCCGGAGATGATGGCTGACGCGCTTCGCGGGAGGGTGACGCGTCACGACTAGCGTAGCGTGACCATCAGCGGCCCAGCCGCGTCATTAAGTACTCCCCGTAGCCGCTCTTGAGGTACTTGTGCCCGAGCTTCGCCAACTGCGCGTCATCGATGAAGCCCTGCTCCCAGGCCACTTCTTCGATGCAGCCGATCTTCAAGCCTTGCCGCTCCTCGATCGTCTCGATGAAGCTACCGGCCTGTAGCAAACTCGTGTGCGTACCGGTGTCGAGCCACGCCACGCCGCGACCTAGTACCCCGACTTTCAGCTTGCCGGCCTCGAGGTAGTGCTTGTTGACATCCGTGATCTCGTACTCGCCCCGCGCGCTCGGCGCCAGATTTCTCGCGATCTCGAGCACGCTGTTGTCGTAGAAGTAGAGGCCCGGGACCGCGTAGTTGCTCTTCGGCTTTTCGGGCTTTTCCTCGATGGAGAGGGCCTTGAAGTCCGCGTCGAACTCCACTACGCCGTAGCGCTCCGGGTCGGCGACGCGGTAGGCGTACACGATGCCGCCGTCGGGCTCGGAGCTGTCCTTGAGGAGCTTCTCGATGCCGGCGCCGTAGAAGATGTTGTCGCCGAGGATCAGCGCCGCGGCGTCACCGCCTATGAAGTCGGCACCCAGGACGAAGGCCTGCGCCAGGCCATTCGGCTCGTGCTGCGCGACGTAGCTAAAATTGCACCCGATGGCCGAGCCGTCGCCGAGGAGCTTCTCGAAGTTGGGCAGGTCCTCCGGGGTGGAGATGATGAGGACGTCCCGGATGCCGGCCAGCATCAATGTCGACAGCGGATAGTAGATCATCGGCTTGTCGTACACCGGCATGAGCTGCTTGCTCACGGCGAGTGTCAGCGGGTAGAGCCGCGTGCCGAGACCTCCGGCGAGAATGATTCCTTTCATGTGATGTAGCGGGTGTGAAACCGCGAAACTAGTCCGCGATGGCGGCGCTCTCCTCGCGGAGGATCTCGACGACCGCTGGCGCGAAGGTTTCCATGACGGTGAGGTGCCCGCTGGCGCGTTGCAGGTCGGTGCCTTCCTTGCCGATCTCCTCGAGGGCGGCGTTGGCCTGGGTCATCGGGTCGTGCCCGATGAAGGCGAGCGTGGATTTCATTTTGTGCGCCACGTTGCGCAGGTCGTCCCCGTTCTGTTCGAGGTACGCCTGGCGCAATTTAGCAACCTCGGGCGGGAGCTCCTCGATGAGCATGTCCAGCATGGTCTTCTTCATGAAGTCGTCGCCGTCCGACATCATTTCGAGGTAAGACAGGTCCAGGTGGGTGCGTGTGTCAGCGTTCATGTTGTGCGTACTGTGCGATCTTCGAAAATAATTGTCTAGGCTCGAAGGGTTTGAGGACGTAGTCCATCATCCCGTACTCGAGGTATTGTTTATCCTTGGAGATGTGGGCATGCGCCGTCATGGCGAGGATGGGCACCTCCCGCATCGGGCCCTCGAGATGCTCCCGGATGTAGGTCGAGGCTTCGTACCCATCCATGACCGGCATCTGGATGTCCATCAGGACCACGTCGTAAACGTTTTGCCGTAAGGCGTCTACGGCCAGCTGCCCGTTGTCCACGATCGTAAGCTCGATGTTCGGGTAGGCGCGCTCGATCGTCTTGCGGGCCACGAGCTGGTTCATCTTGTGGTCCTCGGCCAGCAGCAGGCGGATCTTGCGGGTAGGGTCGATCTCGAACACCGCCTCCGTGCAGGCCTGCGTCGCGTTCTCAGCGGTGCCGATGTCGAAGCGCATCGTGAACGAGAACACCGACCCGACGCCCAGTTCGCTGGTCGCCCAGATGCGGCCGTCGAGTTGCTCGACGATGTTTTTCGCGATCGACAGCCCGAGGCCCGTGCCCTCGAAGATCCGGTCCTTGGTCCGCACGCGCGTGAAGCTCCCGAATACGGTGTCCACCTTGTCCTCCGGGATCCCGATGCCGGTGTCGCGAACGCTAAACTCGAGTTCGACGGCCTGTTCGTCTTTCGACAAAACCTTGATCGTGAGTCCGACCGCGCCGTGGTCGGTGAATTTGATGGAGTTGCCCACCAAGTTGTAGAGTACCTGATTGAGCCGCAGCTTGTCGCCCACCAAGATCCGCGGCAACTCCTCGCAGAGGTCGCGCTCGAACAGGAGGTCCTTCTCCTGGAGCTTGTACTGCATGACGTTGAACAGGTTGTCCACTAGGTCAACGATGTCGATCGACCCCTGCTCGAAGACGATCCTGCCGTTCTGCAGGGTCGAGATCTCGAGGATGTCGTTGACGACCCCAAGTAAGATCTCGCTCGACTGCTGGATCGAGCGGACGAGGCTGCGCTGCTCGGCGTCGAGTTCCATGCCCGTCAGGATGTTGCTCATCCCGAGGATGGCGTTCATCGGCGTGCGCATCTCGTGCGAGATCGAGGCCACGAACTGCTCCTTCATCTTGGCTGAGCGCTGCGAGAGCTCGTGGACCTTGCGGAGCTCCTCGCCGGCGCGTCGCTCGGTGATGTCCTGGACGATGCCCTGGCACACGCGCTGGCCCGCGGCGTTGACGGAGCACTTGCCCTCGACACTCACGAAGCGCCGCTCCGCCCCGACGAGCACCTCGACCTCGGAACTCACCCCGGGCGTGTCGCGCTCGCATCGCTCGCATCGCTCGCAGTGGTCGTAGATGACGTAGAGCGGGTGTGCGGCGTCGGTGACGAGGGCCAGGACGCTGCTCCGTGGCGCGACCCCGAACATGCGCCGCATCTCCTCACTGGCGAAAAACTGCCGGGGCTCATGGCGGTACTCCCAGTTGCCGATGTGCGCGAGGCGCTGCGTGTGGGCGAGTCGCTTGATGACCCGCTTGCGTTCGATCGAGAATCGGAGGGTCTTTGCGAGCTGATCGGCGTCAAACTGCCCCTTGACGAGGTAGTCCTGCGCGCCTGCTTCCACAGCCTTAAACCCGATCTCGCGGTCGGAGAGCCCGGTCAGGAGCACGACGTTGTTGTCGGGGTAGGCCTCTAGGACGCGGGTGAGGGTCTCGAAGCCCCGCGAGTCGGGGAGATTCATATCCAACAACACCGCCGCGTACTCCACCTCGCCGCCGAGGCTCTCGAGCCCCGCCGCCAGGGTCATCTGGTGGTCGATCCGACAGCTCAGTGTGTCACTCTCCTCCAGGAGGATCTCGACAATCGTGGCGTCGGCGAGGTTGTCCTCGATCAGCAAGATCATGGGGACGGCCACCAGGCTCTCGCCACCAAGTCTAACGGTCGATGGTGAGGTCTCCAAGGTCAGGTGCATTACGCGGGGTCGAAGTGATGCGTGGCCCGGTGCAAATAAGGTGCCATCCTCCCGCCGGTCAGGCCCGCGGGCGGAACGCGAAACTCGCTCCCTCGGGCGTCACGACGAACAGACAATACTGCCTGCGGGCATCCGCAAATACCTCGCGGAACTGCGCCACGCGGTCCGGGCGCATGAGGCCCTTGCCGACCAACTCCTCCAGTGTCGTGAGGCGGACCTCCCAGTCGCCCGGTCGCGCGTCCGCCAGTAGGAGCACCCCGATCTCGAGCTCGGCCCCGCGCTGCCATACGAGGATCGGGTAGTCGCTCACGCTCTGGTCGAGCACCGTGTCGATGAGCGCGTCGAACTGCGGACTGTGCCGCGCGAGTGCTTCGTCTACCTCCGCGAGGTAGGCCATAGGTTCACCTGCCGCCATGCGGCAAAGGTCGTTGATGCAGTGCGAAGTTCGAAGTTCACAGTGCGAAGCGCGCGAGACGTTCTTATAACAGGTTGCCCGGGAGCTCACGTCGGGCCCTTCGGCGCACTCCGAACTTCGAACCGTGCGCTTCCCACTTTCTAGGCGCTCGCCAACTGCCGGTAAGCCTTGCGGACGATGAATGCGGTAGCCAGGATCAGGGTGTAGGTTAGCGTAGCCGTCATAGAGGGAGCGTTGTTGCGGCTCGGCCTACGGAGCGCATCCGGACGCCGAGTATATTGTTTGCCCAACGTGCCCCTCACCGTAGACGCTGCCTCGCGGCCAGAAAACCTCGAAGATTTCTTGAACGCACTCGCCGAGCGCTACGAAACCCCCGACTTCATCTCCGTCGATCCGATCAGCGTCCCTCACCACTACACCCACCCAGCCGATATCGAGATCGCCGCCTTCTTCGCCGCAACCTTTGCCTGGGGGCAGCGGCCCACGATCTTGGCCAAGTCCAGAGCTTTCCTCGCGCGAATGGGCGAGCACCCTCACGAATTTATCATTGAGCACGGCATCGACGACCGCCGCGCCTTTGACGACTTCGTCCACCGAACCTTCCAGCCCGTGGATGCGCACTACTGCCTCGAGCGCCTCCAGCGGCACTACCGCGAGTACGCGAGTTTGGAGACGCTCTTCACGGACGGTATCGCCCTGGAGAGCGACACCGTGCGACCGGCGCTCGAACGGTTTCACGAGCACTTCTTCGATCTCGCGCACGCCCCGGCCCGTACCCGCAAGCACGTCGCCACCCCCGCGCGAGCCAGCAGCTGCAAGCGGCTAAATATGTTTTTGCGGTGGATGGTGCGCCCCAACACCCGCGGCGTCGACTTCGGGCACTGGAAAGACATTCACCCGCGTCAGCTCACGATCCCGATCGACGTGCACGTCCGCCGCGTCGCTACGGAGCTGGGTCTGCTTTCGCGAAAACAGTCCGACTGGCTCGCCGCCGAACAGCTGACGGAGGCCCTGAGGGCATTCGACCGCGAAGACCCCCTCCGCTACGACTTCGCACTCTTCGGCTGGGGAATCAACCGACAGGAACAGTTGAAGTCCAATAGCTGAGACTTTCGACTGCTCGGCGAACGCCGCAGGCCCCCCGTTGCCTCACTGCTTCTCGATCCGGATTTCTTGAATCTTTGGCGCCGCATCGCCCGTGCCGTAGAGGTACACCCGGTACCTCTTCTCGCCGCAGCTCAGCGACCCGATCACATACGCCCCAACGTCACCCTTGGAGGTCCCCCCGTGTACGCGCGCGAAGCCCGTCGGCGGATTCAGCGCGAAGAAGCTTTTGAGTTTGGCGGTTGCTTGCTCCTTGGTGAAAATATCGTCTATCCCGGGGAGAGCGAGCTCCACGGTCTTGTCGAGGTAGGAGCTGAGGCTCGCGACATCTCCCTTGGCGATGGCAGCCATCACGGCGTCAAACTGGATCGAGCTTATTACAGTGCCCTCGTGCGCCTCGATCATCGGTCGCGCATGGGCGGCCGAAACCCCCGTGCTCGACGCCGTCGCAGTGGCTAGGAGTGCAGCTAAGTAGATTAATGGGTTCATGCGTTGTCGTTGGGGGCGGGGTGGGTCGCGTAGGAGAGCCGGCCGCTCGGATTGCCTAACGTCTCCCGGCGCACAAAACGCGCGCCATGCCCGACCTTCGCGCTGAATATACCCTCCGCTCGCCTATGCCCCGCCCCGCCCTTGCCCCCCGTGCCATTCTCATCATCCTCGATGGGTGGGGCCTAGGCACCGACCCCGAGGTCGACGCCATCGCCCAGGCCCGGACGCCCTGTTTCGACGTGCTGTGGCGTGACCACCCGCACGCCACGCTCGTCACCTATGGCGAGGACGTTGGTCTGCCGGAGGGACAGATGGGTAATTCGGAGGTCGGCCACCTCAATATCGGCGCCGGGCGCGTCGTCTACCAGGAACTCGCCCGCATCAACAAGGAAATGCGGGAGCACAAGCTGCACGTCAATCCCGTCTTGCTCGAGGCTTTCGCTTTCGCCAAAACCCACCACACCGACACCACCGCGCCGCGGACGCTGCACCTCATGGGCCTCGTGAGCGACGGCGGTGTACACAGCAACATCGAGCACCTGTTGGCACTGTGCGACGCGGCTGCCGAGGCCGGCGTTGCGCGCGTGCGCATCCACGCTTTCACCGACGGACGCGACACGGCCCCTCACGCGGGCCTGGACTACCTCACGCGGGTCCGAGACCACATCGAGGGTACGGGCGCGCAGCTCGCCACCATCACCGGACGGTACTACGCCATGGACCGTGACCATCGCTGGGAGCGGGTCCAGGTGGCCTACGATGCCCTGGTCCACAGCAAAGGCGAACGAACCGCCAACCCGCTGCACGTTCTGCGAAAACGCTACGAAGACGGACAGACGGACGAGTTCGTCACGCCTATCATCTGCACCGACGGGGCCGGCGAGCCGACCGGACGGATTGCCGAGGGTGACGCCGTGGTCTTCTTCAACTTCCGCACCGACCGACCGCGTGAGCTCACGGAGGTCTTGACCCAGCCGGGTTCTCCCGCCGAGGGCATGTCCCCGCTCAGTCTACACTTCGTCACCATGACGCGCTACGACGAATCCTTCGAAGGGCTCCACGTCATGTACACCAAGGACGACCTCGCGGACACCCTGGGGGAAGTTTTGGCGAAAGCCGGCAAGACCCAACTCCGCATCGCCGAGACCGAGAAGTACCCCCACGTCACCTTCTTCTTCAATGGCGGCAGGGAGGAGCCGTTTGCGCATGAGGACCGCATCATCATTCCGTCGCCCAAGGTCGACACCTACGATCTCCAACCTGAGATGAGCGCCTACGAGCTGCGCGACCAGCTCGTATCCCGCATCCAAACTACGCGGCCGGATGTGGTGACGGTCAACTTCGCCAACACGGACATGGTCGGCCACACCGGCATCCTGAGTGCCGCCGTCGCCGCGGCCGAGGCCGTCGATAAATGTCTTCGCGTCGTCGTCGAGAAGGCGCAGGAGCTAGGTTACGCCCTCCTCGTCATCGCGGACCACGGCAACGCCGACGTGATGACGAAGCCTGACGGCAGCCCGCACACGGCGCACACCACCAACCCCGTCCCCGTCATCTACGTGCCGGCCCCCGGGGCGGAGGCCTTCGGTCTACGCGATGGCAAGCTGGCCGACGTGGCGCCGACCCTGCTGGAGATCGTGGGGGTCGAGTCTCCCGCCGCCATGGATGGCGCCTCACTTCTACGGCGATGAGGGACGACGAGAAGAGAGTTATCGTCGTCTTGGTGCTGGCGGTGCTCGCCTCCGCGGTCGCGTGCGTCACCGGCCCGACGCAGGTCGACCCGGCGGCCCAACGGGCGCTCTTCGACCTCTCGGCCTTCGTCGAGTACCAGGCCGAGCGCTTCGGCGGGACACCGATCCGCAAGCGCGTCCGCATCAACGAAGTCGACGAGACCCGCACCATCGACACCGTGGACTGGGCCACCGAGCTGGCGCCCTTCACGCAGGCCAATATCAACAAGCCGGCGTTTCTCGATAGCTATGTGGCCGACAGCACGCGCGCCGACGACGGCGGGCTCACGATCCGGTATGCCGCCGTCGATAGCTCTCTGAAGGTCCAACGCCTTCGGATCGAGTGTTCGGGCGACTGCGACTACGGCAAGGTGCGCGCGATCGAGATCTATACCCACTTCGAGAGCGTCATCGCGGAGGCAGAGCAGCGCCTCAGTTGGAAGCCCGGTGGCTACGAGGTATACAGCCGGCAGCACACGCTGTTCGCCGACCCACACGAACTGTTCCTGTCCGGAGCGCCACTAAATTAGTCAGCGCGTAAGGACGATGTAGTCGCGCAACACCTGCCTCAGAAATTCGAGTCGCCGTTGCGGGACGTGCTCGATGCCCAGGGCGGCGGCGAGACGCAAGGCGGTAGGCTCGACGAGGTCGCGCACGCCGTCGGTGGGGGAGCGGTCGCAGCGCATCAGCAACTCCTTGATCACGAGGGCCTGCCGGATGTCGAGTTCCGCGGCCCGCGAGTAGTGGACCACGTGATCGTGGACGGTCTTGATGTTGAGGAGGTCGCGCAGGGTATAGAGCGTGCGGAGGCGACTGCGGACCACGACCGTCTGCGCAATCCGGTCGCCGGTGCGCTGGGTGTTCGGACTGCTTGCCGCCGAGAGGATACCGAGGGTGCCGGCGCTGAGGACGAAGTCCACCATCAGCATCGTGGCCCGGATGGCGAAGGTCTCGAAACTCGGGGCCTCGCCGTCGGTGCGGACGGTGCGCAGGCCCATGGTGTACTTGCCGAGCGTGCGGCCCTCGAAATAGTATTCGGCGAGGGCCCAGTAGCCGATGAGGAAGAGCAACGGCACGAAGCCGTACAGGAATCTCAGCAGGAAGTAGTCTTCGCCGACGAGTGAGATCATCACGCGCCCAATCGTCACCAGGAAGATGTAGCTCACGAAGCTGATGACGCACAGGTCGATCAAGAAGGCCACCGAGCGCTCGACCAGAGGCGCGACGGCGTGCTCGATCGCGACGTTGGACGGACTCCGAATCTCGAGCGTACTCACCGCCGCAAGGTAGGGTAGGGCTTACCTTGCCGGCCGTGCCTCTGCGTGAAACCACCTTCATCGCCCGCAACCTCGAGACCTGGCGCCGGCTTGAGTCCGAGCTCAGCGCCGAGCGACCCGATCCAGACGTGCTGCGGGACCTGTACGCGGCCGTGTCCGACGACCTGAGCTACGCGCGGACCCACTACCCGAACCGCTCGGTCAAGTCGTTCTTGAACACCAAAGCCGCCTCCCTGTCGCTCTCGCTGTCGCGCAACCAGCGCCGCGGGATCGAGGTGCGCAAGTTCTTTACCGAGACTGTCCCCCTCGAGCTCTACACTCAGCGCCGGACGCTGCTGGTCGCCTTCCTAGTGTTCGCCGCGGCCTTCGTGGTCGGCTGGTTCAGCTCGGTGGCCGACGACGAATTCGCCTCGTCGATCCTGTCGAGTGACTACGTTAAGATGACCGAGGAGAACATCGCGAAGGGCGACGCGATGGCGGTCTATAAGGACGGCAGTCGGCTCGGTGGCGCCCTCGGGATCACGGGCAACAACCTCCAGGTCGCCCTGCTGTGTTTCGTGACCGGGGTGGTGTGGGGTGCGGGGACGCTCTTCGTGATGCTCTACAACGGGATCATGGTCGGCAGCTTCCAGCAATTCTTCTTCGCGCGCAACGTCGGGTTCGAGAGCGTGCTCGGGATCTGGACCCACGGCACGATCGAGATCAGCTGCATCATCGTGGCCGGGGCGGCCGGGCTCGTCCTGGCCCGCGGCATCATCTGGCCGCGGACGCTGAGTCGCTCGCGCTCCTTCCAGCTGTCGGCACTTTCAGGCCTGCGGATCATGGCCGGGATCGCGCCCCTCATCGTGCTCGCCGGCTTTATCGAGGGCTTCCTGACGCGCCTCACCGACCTGCCGACGGCGCTGCGACTCGCCTTCCTGCTGCTCAACCTCGGGTTCGTATTGTACTACTTCGTCGCCCGTCCCTGGCAGGTGGGCCGCTTCGTGGAGCGGGCGGCCGATGACTACGGAAAACTCCCGCCCGACCGGGTCCTGGCGTGGCGCGCCGACACCGAGCAGGGCATCGGGGAAATGTTCTTCGACGGCTACCGCTTCTTCGGGGGGCGGGGCTCGCGGTACTTGTGGTACGCCACGCTCCTCACCGCGGGCGCGGTCGGGCTCGCCACGCTGCTCGTGACGCTCGCCGGCGAATCTACCGCAGCCGACCTCGCGCGCTGGACCTACAACGGGGGCGCGACCCTCTTCGTCGAGCACCTCGACGGACCGACGTCCGTACTCTGCGGCGCCTGGGTGATCTTCGGGATGGCGGCCCTCACCTACTTGGTCCACCGCCACCTCCCCGCGGCTGCGGAGGCGCTTGACGCCGACGAGAGACGTGCACCACCGCCTGGTGCGGTCAAACTGCTGAACTCGCGGGAGTTCTGGGCTACGACCATCGGGCTCTGCGTACCGTGGACCTTGCTCGTGGTCGTCACGTACCTGCAGCCGTACGCGGGGCTGCTTAGCCTGGCGCCCCTGGCGGTCTGGATGCGCGGCATCACCTTTCACGAGGGCAACGTCTTCGAGGCTCTCCGCGAGGCCGCAAGCAACACCGCGACTAAGTTCGGGAGCTTCCTGGGTTTGTGCCTGCTTCTGGCGGCTAACTTTCTGGCCCTGAACCTGCTTTACTTCGTCCTCGTACGTGACTACTTGTTCGACCTGCTGACCATGAGCCTCCCTCGCGAAATCCTCCTCGTCGACGTCGTGGGGTGGCTGACCCTCAGCCTCGACGTTGCGCTCGTGGCGCTGTACGCAACGTTCTGCGTGCTGGTGCTGGCCCTCTTCTTCCACAGTGCCCGCGAGCACAAGACCGCATCCGGATTAAGGCAACGGCTAAACGCACTGTTCGCTTCATGACGCTCCCCCGCATCTCGGTACGCGGCCAGGGCTGGCGATCCGGCCTCAACGCGGGCGCCGTCTCGGTGGCGGTGCTGCTGTCGGTGGGCTGTGAACAGCAAAACCGTAGGCAGCCCGACGGAGAGGCGGCGCCGGTGATCGAGCCAGTCCTCGAGGAACAAACGGGAGACACCTACCTCGCCGAGGAGTACGAGACGATCGCTCCCCCGCCGACCTACGAGCCGCGAGGCCCCGAACCTCTCACCGCCGAACAGTGGCGCGCCATCACCAACCGCGAGGCCTTCGAGCGCCGCAAGCCGATCGAGCCTCCTGATGCGGACAAGCTTCGGAAGGACACCGGTTTCGGGAGCCAAAAGTTCTACGACTCCCTGTCCACGGTGGCTTGGGTACTGGTCGTGGTGCTGTTGGCGGCCGGACTCGCTTACGGGGTCTACCGGTTTCGCCGCAAGCCCGACCTCGGCATCTCGCGCCGGGACTACAGCGCCACGGATACACTGCTGAATACCGCGCCCGACGCGCTCGCCGCCGACCTCGCCGACAAACTCGGGGCCCGCGACTACCGTATGGCCATCCGACTACGCTTCGGGCAGGTGCTTCAGGAGTTGCGCGCGCGTAGGTTGCTGGTCTGGGTGCCCGGAGCCACCAACCACGAGTATGAGCAGGTCCTCCCCCCTGTGCTCCGGACCGGTTTCGCCTCCCTCGCCGAGGATTTCGCCTTCGCCACCTACGCCGGTCGCCAGCTCGACGGCGTCTACTTCCGGGGTTTTGCCGACAAGGCCGAAAACTTCCTCCTCGCGGCCTCCGCGCCCGAAAACCCAAGACAGGCGCCATCGGGGCTGGGGCAAATCCCGAGCGTATGAGGTGGGCGTTGCGATGGTCGCTGGGGTGGGGTTTCGCTGTCGTCTTGATGGGTTGCGGGGATCGCTGGAACCGGTCCTTCGACGAGGAGGCGGAGGGTCCGCACGGCTTGAGTCTTTGGCCGGCGCTGCTCCGGACGCAGTGGCCCGCTGC
This sequence comes from Saprospiraceae bacterium, assembly GCA_041744755.1. Taxonomy (GTDB): domain Bacteria; phylum Bacteroidota; class Bacteroidia; order Chitinophagales; family Saprospiraceae; genus CALDTK01. The sequence continues at coordinate 9,883 of JBGTKC010000062.1, read as the reverse complement.
CAATCTCGAGACCTTGTCCGGGAAGGGCCTCGATGCGCTGCCGCAGACCGGGACCGACGGTGCGCTATACTTTGCGATCGGCGAGGGCCTGCCGTACGACTCGGCGCAACTGGGGCGTCTGCTGACCTTCGTCGAGCAGGGAGGGACGGCTTTCCTCGCGAGCGAGGAGCTATCGATCGGCCTCGCGAAGGCACTAGTGAAGGGCGAGTGCCTCGACGAGCGCTACGAGCTCTACTTCGCTGAGGAGATTTCGCGGGGGGACACGGCGGTGGACAGCCGCGGGCGGCGGGTACTCCTGGATCCGGTGACCCGGCGTGAGGGTAGCCTGGAGACGGCCGCGCACCTGGCCTTGCCACATTTCTGTGTGGACCAAACCAATGTCCTCATCGAGGTCCTGCACGTGCCCCAGGAGTCGCAGTGGTACGAGGAGCCCGCCGCAGATCCGAGCGTCACCGACGGAGAGACCTACGATCCCGAGACCTACCCCGCGGACGGCGACGCGGAGGATTACACAGACGAAGGCGATGACCCGGTCGAGGGCCCAGATCTCGAAGACACGGAGTCTGAGGACGTTCGGTACGAGGACGTCGACACCGAGGACACTTACGGCGGTAGCGTCGCGTCGACGCATCTCCTGACGGAACTGCCGTACGGCAGTGGACACGTCTTGCTCTACTCGGCGCCGATCATGCTCACGAATGCCTACATCGCCGATTCTATCGGGCGACCGCACCTCTCGCAGGTGCTTTCGTTCCTCCCGCGCGACGCTTCGGCGATCTACTTCGACGCTGAGCGGCGGGCGAGTGCCGCCGAAGTATACCAGGCTAGTCAGCCACCGGAGGACCACAGCGGCGGTCCACCGCCCGATCGCGAGTCGCTATTGCGTGAGGTATTCGTACGCCCGGCCCTCGCGGCGGCCTGGTACATGACGCTTGCGGCCGTCGTGGTCTTCGTGCTCTTCGGCGCGAAACGTCGCCAGCGTGTCGTCCCGGTGATCAACGCGCGCCGCAACACCACGCTCGCCTATCTAGGGAGCGTGAGCCGCCTGTACCTCGCCCGCCCCGACAACTCCCTGATGGCCCGCAAGCAACTGGCTTTGTTCGAGGCGTACACAGTGCGGAAGTTCGGCCTCCGACCGGTCCACAACCCCGATGACCGCCGCCGCCTCGCCGAGCTCCAGGGCGTAGACGATGACAAAGTCGAGGCCTTGCTGCGCTACCAGGCCACCATCGAACGCAAGCAGGGCCTCAGCAACGATGCCTTTGTGCGGCTTGTACACCTCCTGCGCACCCTCTACCAACAGCTCGGCCGGCATAGCCTCGACTCTGCCAACGCTTCCGAATAGTACCCGCCCCAATGGACGACCACAGCGACCTCCTCCCCGACCAGCCCCCCCGCCGACCGCAAGACGCGGCCGAGGAAGTGAGTACTGAAACACCTTCGGCGGTCAATCGTGTAGATTCGATGCCGGAGGCCCCACTAGGGGCGGCCGATACGGTAGACCTGCCGGCCGAAATTCCGCTAACCCCGGCCGAGCGCGTCCGCGACCTCACGACCCGCCTCCGCGAGGAGCTGCAGCGCGCCGTGGTCGGACAGCGTGACACAATCGACCTGGTGGTGGCCGCGCTCCTCGCGGATGGGCACGTGCTGCTGGAGGGCGTCCCGGGCGTAGCGAAGACCATGGTGACGCGCTTACTGGCGAAGGTCATCGACCTGCCGTACAGCCGCATACAGTTTACGCCCGACCTGATGCCGAGCGACCTGCTCGGCACTAACGTCTACGACATGCGAGAGGGGAGCTTCCGGTTTCACCCCGGGCCGATCTTCTCGCAGATCATCCTCATCGACGAGATCAACCGCGCGCCCGCCAAGACGCAGGCCGCGCTGTTCGAGGTGATGGAGGAGGGACAGGTCACGATCGACGGCGTCACGCGACCCCTCGAGGAGCCGTACATCGTCGTCGCCACGCAGAACCCGATCGACCAGGAGGGCACCTACAGGTTGCCCGAAGCGCAGCTCGATCGCTTCCTGTTCAAAGTCCAGGTCGACTATCCGGACCTCGAGGACGAGCGCCTCATCCTGCGGCGATTCCGCAAGGACTTCCGCCACCTGGTCGAGGACCAATTGAACCACCGCGCCACCAGGGAGGAGATCTTGGAGGCGCGCCGCATCGTCGAGAACATCCACATCGAGGATGCACTGCTCGACTACATCGCCGACCTTACCGTCACCACGCGCCGCGATCCGGGCATGTACCTGGCGGCCTCCCCGCGGGCGAGTCTTGCCTTGATGCAAGGCGCGAAGGCTTTCGCGGCTATGGCCGGGCGGGACTACGTGGTGCCCGAGGACATTCGCCACGTGAGCATCCCGGTGCTGCGGCACAGGCTCATGCTCACGCCCGAGCGCGAGATGGAGGGCGGGGACCTCGATAGCACCATCCGCAATTTGATCGAGGCTACGCCTGTGCCGCGGTAGGGAAGCGCACGTGAGGGGGCTCACCGTTCATAAGTCACAGCCCGCCCGCCTTCGTGCTGCTCCGCCAGTTCATTCCTCAACTAGATAGCGCTTTGCCAGCTACTTCGTCGAAGTCTACTCCGCTTGCACTGGCCCACGGCGACTGGTGGTGGGGGCTCTTTCTGCGTCCGCGGCTCTTCGTGACCTGGGGCGCTTGCGCCACGATTACCGCGCTCGGGTTTTTGGTGGCGCCGTTGCTGCCGGTGGGCCTCGTTCTGGCGACAGCCGTACTCGTCGCCGCCGCCGTGGAGTACGTAGTCCTCTGTAGGCTAGCGCCGCGGCTCTCGGCCAGCAGATCGCTCGAGCCCCGCTTCAGTCTCGGGGACGATAATCCGGTGCGCGTCCAGATCCGGTACGAAGGCGGGCTCCCTCTCGAGGCCGACCTGATCGAGGAGCTGCCCGTCCAATTTCAGGAGAGGGACTTTCGTCAAAACGTCCTGATCGGTCCCGGCGAAACCAAGCTCGTCGAGTACCGACTCAAGCCCCTCGAGCGGGGGACCTACGCGTTCGGTCGACTCCTGCTGCTCGTCCGCACGCGGCTCGGGCTCGTCGAGCGACGCTTCGCCTTTGGCGCGGACGCGCAGTCGGTGGCCGTCTACCCGTCCGTCCTCCAGATGCGGCAACAGGCTCTGCGGATGAAGCTGCTGCTGCGCCGCGAGGGCTCGAGCCAGCGGCAGCGCCAACTCGGACGCAGCTACGAGTTCGACCAGATCAAGACCTACGTGGCCGGCGACGACTACCGCCAGCTCAACTGGAAAGCCACCGCGCGTGCCAACGCCCTAATGGCCAACACCTTCGTCGAGGAGCGCAGCCAGCAGATCGTGGTGCTACTAGACACGAGTCGCACGATGCTCTCGCCTTTCGAGGGCCTGAGCTTACTCGACTATGCGATCAACAGTGCGCTCGCGCTGCTCAACGTAGCCCTGCTGCGCGGTGATCGCGTGGGCCTCGTGGGCTTCGACAAGCAGGTCCAGTCCCGCCTCGCCCCCAACGCCCGACCCGAGACCCTGCTGCGCATCATGGAGCTGCTTTACGCCCAGACCCCGACCGACTACGAGCCCGACTACGATGCGCTCGGGCAGTACGTCCAGCGGTTCGTGAAGGGGCGCAGCCTCCTCATGTTATATACGAACTTCGAGACCATCGTCTCGCTGGAGCGCAACCTCCCCGCACTCCGTCGGCTCGCCCGTACGCACCTGCTGGTGGTCGTGATGTTCATCAACTCGGAAGTGGCCCACCTCGCCAACGAGGCGCCCCGTAGCCTGGAGGCCGCCTACCTCGCTACCGTCGCCGCGGAGTACGAGGCGCGCCAGACCCAGATCGCAGGTACGCTGCTCCAGCACGGCATCATGGTCTTGCGAACGCGCCCGCAGGATCTGACCGCCACAGCCGTGAGCAACTACCTGAGCATCAAACGCGGCGGGCGCCTGTAGGCGATCGCCCGGAGGCGATCGCCCCGAGGCTACTGCGCGACTACGACGAATTCGGTGCGCCGATTGAGCCGCCGGCCCTCGGCCGTCGAGTTAGGTGCCACCGGCCGGCTTTCGCCAAAACCCGCTGAGCTGAGCCGTTCCGCCGCCACGCCCTGCGCCGTGAGGTAGGTCGCCACCGCCGCGGCCCGAGCGTCGCTTAGCTTCAGATTGGCGGCTGGGTCACCGACGTTGTCGGTATGGCCCTGGAGGCGAATTTTTACAGTGGGGTTCTCGGAGAGCAGGGATCGCAGGCGGCCGAGTTCTACGAAGCTCGCCGGCAGCAGCTCCGCGGAGCCGGTGGCGAAAAGCACGTTCCGCAGCACTATTGGCTCGGCCTCGGCCACCGGGCCGGCCCCCGCGGACTTGGCGATCGGCTGTAGGCGGATCAGGAGTTCGTAGGGCTGCTCCGCGTTGGCGGCCTGCGTGAGCTCGAACCGGTCGGAGTAGAACGAATAGCCCGGCTCCTCGACGCTCAACGAGTAGGTTTTGCCGGAAGGCAGCACGGCGAGGAACTGCCCGTCCTTAGGGTCGGCCCGTCGCTGGAGGAAGGCCTTGTCGGTAGCGGCGTCGGAGATGAGGGCCGTGGCACCGATGGGTTCGTCGGTGACGGCGTCGACGACCGTGGCGCGGACGTAAGTGACCACCTTGGCGCGGGCCAGCGGCGGCAATTGAAAAGTGTAAAGGTCGGTGCCGCGACCGCGGGCGCCGCCGACGCCGACTCCCGTGGCATCAACCGTGGCCACGTCGGTGGCGTAGTAGGCCGTGCGGCCGTCGAGACTGACTACCAACGCCCCTTCGTTACCGTCGGTGTTCAGGGGGTAACCGAGGTTGCTGGGGGGTAGCCAAGTGTTCGTGCTATCGAGCCGCGTGCGGTAGAGGTCGAACCCGCCCATGCCCGGGCGCCCGTTCGACATAAAGTACAGCGTCTGTCCGTCGGCGTGGAAGAACGGCGACTCGTCGTCTTCGGGGCTGTTGACCACCGGCCCGAGGTTAGTCGGCTCGGTCCAACCCGTCGTCGTGCGGGCGCTCGCGTAGATGTCGGACCCGCCGTGACCGCCCGGGCGCTTGCTTGCGAAAAATAGCAGGTTGCCGTTGGCCGACAGGCAGGGCTGCGAGTCCCAGGCGGGGGTATTCACGGGGCGCCCGAGGTTGGCCGCGGCCGTCCACGCGCCGTCTACCAGTTGCGAGAAGTAGAGGTCGCAAGAGCCGAGGCCCTCTTTGCGATCGCAGGCCGTGAAGACGACGAGCCTACCGTCGGCGCTTATCGTCTGACTAGCCTCGTTGCCGGGCGTATTAAGGTGCATCACCGGGCGCGCAACTTGCCAGGCGCTGTCGCGGTAGTCGGAGACGTAGATGTCCTCCTGCTTGTTGTTGACGCGCCGCGTGAACATGAGCTGCCGCTGGTCGGCCGTGAAGCTCGGCAGGTATTCGCTGCTCTCAGGCGTATTTACGCTCGCCGGCATGGCCTCGAGCTTGATCGAGACGGGGACGGCGAGGGCCTCCGCCTGAAACGCCGCGTCGTCGCGGTAGCGCTGCGCGGCCTTGCGACGGTCTTCGCGGAGCTGGCCACTGGCCAGGTAGGCGTCGAGGTGTGGTACAGCCTCCGCCTGCTTGCGGGCCTTCATCTCGGTGAGGGCCAGGAAGTAGAGCGCCTCCGGGAGGGGCTGATTCGCGAATCCTGCGACGCGTTCGAAGTAAGGCTCGGCCCGGGCGAAGTCGTTCTCGCTGTAGTACAGGCCCCCGAGTTCGAAGAGCGCCTCGGCGAAGCGCGGCTCGTCCTCGACGCTGCGCTCGAGGTAGCGGACGGCCTGCCGTTTGTCCCCTTTGCGGGCGGCATCCTTGCCGACCCTGAAAGCCTCGAGCGCCTTGGTAGACACTTGCTGCTGCCCAAGAGAGGTGGTCTCCTGAGCGCGCGTACTTACGCAAGCCACGACCAAGACAAGACTAAGCGCAGCACCGCGGAGGAACGGCCGGAGTAAGGGATCGAACATCTGTGGCCTCTAACGGCCCCGCACGCGCGACTGTTATCAAAGTAGATGTCAAGGTACGGGCGCGAGGAGGATCCGTTGCTCGACGATGAAGCGATCCGTGGGCCAGGCGGTGATGAGGCGGCTTGTGGACAGGCGCATTCCGCGGAAGGTGACCGGGGCGTTGTAGTAGATCCACTCGCCGGTCGCGTTGAAGTAGTCGAAGCGGGCCGCGCGCATCACCTTGGTCTCCGGATCGATGCACAGGTACCACTGCTGCCCGTTGGGGTCGTCGTCGAAGGTAAGCGTGACGACCTTGACGGGCTGGCCGTCGATCGTTTCGTCGGTGGGGCTTTCGCTAAAACGCGTCCGCTCCCCGAGGGCCGCCATGGGTAGGCCGGTCAAAAATTCATTAAACCGGCGCGGGGGCGTGATTGCGTCACAGGGGTCGCCTGAGAGACCGAAGCGCCTGCGCTGCGAATCGCTCGGATCGGGGTGCGGCCAGGACACTCGGCAGCGGCCCCCACGTCCGATGGTTTGCTCGAGCAGGTAGCCATCCGCGATGAGCGTCCGACGGAAAGTATCGGCGCCCAGGTCCACGTACAACTCTTCCTGAAAGCCAAAGCGCCCCGCCTCGTCGAAGCTCCCGACCACCATCTCGGCGGCGAAGATCGGCCAGTGCCCCTCCGGATCGTGGACGCGCGCCGCGGCGGCCACCCACTCCTCGCCACTCACGGGCTCCGCGATTACCGACAGCTCCGGCTGGCACGCAGCAGCACAGAGCGCTATCGCTCCAGCGACGAGCAGGTAGCTAAGCGAAGATTTCGAGTCGGGAGACGGCACGGGGTTATGGAAAAGCTATACGCAGGGGTGGGTGTGCGATTGTGCGGGTGCTAAGCAAACGCTAAAGTCGGGGCGCGGATACACCAGACCTACCCGAAAGCCGTACAGTGCGATCATGGGCACTAGCATACTTTCGTGTTTGATTGGCTTGGTGTGCCTGGGGAGCCCCTCCACACGCGACGGCCTCGGCGGTCTAACCGATAAGCTTACGACGATGACCTCAAACGCTGTCACCACCCCCCCCGAGCACACACTCCGAATCGAGGTAAGGGGCGTCCCGAGCGACAGGGGACACGTGTTGGTCGCTCTCTACACCAAGGAGTCTACCTGGACCAAGCCCGAGGGCGCCTTCGCGACCCAGAAGGCCAAAGCCCACAAGGGCGTAACCACGGTAGAATTCTCGGACCTCCCCAGAGGCGCCTACGCGATCGCCGTCCTACACGACGCCGACGATAACGGCAAGATGACCACGTCTATCATCGGGATCCCGAAGGAGGCCTACGGTTTCGGCAATGACGCGAGGGCAACGTTCTCGGCCCCGAGTTTTGGCGAAAGCCTCGTAGAGATCGACGGGAGGACTGAGATCGTGGTCAACGTAAAGTAGGGGTGCCGCCCCGGCGCGACGGAGGTATGGTCGTGCTACGGACCTAGCCTTGACGTTCGTTGGCGCTTGTGTCGATCGGGATCAAAACCTTCGCGCCGCAACGAACGTAGTCGACTCCCGCTGCGGAGTTCACGACCTCGCAATGCGATTTGAGCCGACACGTGACCCGAAATTGGGCGGAAGACCGACCCGCGCGTCGCCGGCCCCGTGGTCCCAGACCTCGCCCGAGACCTCGGCCACCGGATCACGCTACAACGAGGTTGAGCATCTGCGGGAATGTTCCGCGATTGACTTCAGTCGCGAAGATGATTCACGGGAGGCCGCAGCCCCGCTGTGGGCAGCGGGGTCACGTCGGAGACTGGGTCAGTTTGGTGCTATACTGGCGATTCCCGAAATACTCAAAGCAGTCGATTATCTACCGTTCGACGGGCGGCACCCACCGCCCCAATAGGTCTGGGCGTCGTTCGACGAGTCCCTACGTAATACAGCTCAGGGCGGAATAGTATGTGCACGACACACAGGATAACCAACGCCTGCGTTAATGCTCCGTATGATGTCTTTTCTCCTGCTCGTGATCTGCTGGGCCTGTACCCCGGATAGCCTCCCCATCGACACCGCCGTCGAGCCCGCCGCACCCGAGGGAACGGTCGTCGCGGCCGACCGTGGCGCGTCGCCGCGCGACAGCCTATCCGCCGCCCCGGCGGCCAAGACGTACTACGACAAGCTCGGCGTCAACGTCACCTGGGCCTCCGACCACCTCATCACCGGAGATCCGGCCTTCGCTAGTACAGCCTTCGCGCACGTGCGCTACTTCCAGATGATGGAGAAGGACTACGCTGGCGGCTTCCCGAACAACACGATCCTCAAACCCTGCACCGACCTCGCCAACCCGTGGACCTGTGTCGAGTCTTCGATGCGGCAACACCTAGTGCGCGTGGTGGCGCTGCGGCGGATGTTCCCGAACGGCTACGTCTGGATCGCACCCGAGGTCATCGGTGGGAAGGGCTGGCCGTGCAAGGGCTACTCGCAGGCGGAGATGGGACCCAACCCCGAGGAGGCAGGCTACCAATGGGCGAAGGCCGCCCTGGCTACGTACGGAGCGGTGGGCAACGTCATCCTCCAGATGAGCAACGAGGAGTGGTGCCAGGAGAGCGGCCGCGTGGCCGCGTACGATCAGTGGCGCCGCGGCATCATCCGCGCCCACAGAGAGAACCCGAGCTGTGAGCTCGCCCTTGGTGCCAGCCACATCCGCACCCGCACGTGGCAGGGATCGCGGATGCCCGACAACGTCAAAGATATCGCCCCGGACATCTGGGCCTACCTCAACCAGGTCGGCGGCTGGGCCGACCACCACGCCCACGGTATCATCACCGACAAGGGCGCGTGGCACTTCGGCAAAGACTACGACGCGGCCCGCGTCACCACCGACTACAAGGACTTCTTCGACTGGCGCGACTGGGTGAAGGCAAATTACCCCAACATCCGTACAGCCGTCGGCGAAGTGGCCTACACGACCTCCGAGCCGGACGTGGTCGCGACGCCGGCCCAGAAGCTCGCCGACTGGCCCACGTACTCCCGCCTCATCGCGGACCTCGCCCAGGAGGCCGACATTGTATTCTTGTACCAAATCGAGGACCACCCTTATCCCGAGGGGGTCTTCAGTGGGTCGGGCGTATTTCCGACGCTGAAAACCAGCATTGAGACCCTGGCAAATACGCCGATCCCGAAGCGGGAAGACTAGCCGGCAGAGGGCGGCGAGCGCTTGGGTCCTCCGGCATTTTGGTTAGCTTCGAGCCGCGGTCTGAGCATCCTCGTTCGGACGCTAGGCGCAGTGGCGCTGCTGGTCTTCACCGTCGCGTGTAAGAAGCCCAGAAACGAGAACTACGGAGCGAATACCGACGAAACCGACAAGATTCACGGCCCTCATGATCGCGCAAGCCCGTTGTACGAGCACCCGGACTGGCCTCCTCACCCGTGGGCGCGATCTGTCGCGACGCTTGCACGCCAGCGGGAACCATAATCGCGACCTCAAGATCATGAGAAGCGCCGCCGACCTCAGAAAATACATCGTAGATCGAAGGTCTCACTTTGCGCAGACAGCGGATCTACTCTGGGTCGAGGGGCTACACTTAATGGAGGGAGATACGGCGGCGGTGGATCGCTGGTATGCGGCCGGGTTGGCGATGGCGGCGCCGTTGCACTTCTTCGATAACGAGTTCGGGGGCTCGGTACACGGCGGAGGCGAGCGCGGGCCGACGCCTTTCGGCAAAACGGTTTTGGCGAAAGCCGAACGCCGCGGGATGCGCGCCTTGCTCCTGGCTAATCTCTACCCCGAGTGATGCGGCAGGTCGAGCACCACGAACACCGCCCGCTCTCGCCTCACGGACGACACGTAGAGCTGGCACTGCTCGACCTACGGGACCCCCTCAACGTCGGGCACGCCTTCCGGCTCGCGGCCTCGCTCGGCGTGGCGCACCTGCACC
>JBGTKC010000061.1:0-2184 GCA_041744755.1 Saprospiraceae bacterium | reverse complement strand
CTCTTGTACCGTACGGGCGTCATTTCGGACAGTTCAGCGTCGTCGAGTTCGGGGCGCGTGGTGTAGAGCTTGGTGAGCATGCGGGGCGAGCGGTCGAACACGTAGACCGTACCCGGGTCCGTGTCGGAGTTGGCCACCACGAGCATGCGCTTCTCATCGGCCGTGGCGGAACTATAGTTGACCTCCGAGCCAGGCAGCTTGGACTGGAGCCACTCGTAGTCGGCTTTCCACTCGGCGTCCTTCCAGTAGATGCGCGGCTTGTCCCCGACGTAGACGGTGCCGACGAGTTTGTTGGTCTTGTCGGACGTGATGACGCCGCCGAAGTCGACCTCCTTCTCGGGGTCGGACTCGACGAGGGTCGTCTTACCGGTGGCCGGGTCGAGCCACATGAGCTCGGTCTTGTCGACGTTGCCGTGGTTACTCACGAGGTAGACCTTCTTATCGTCGGCGCTGAACGCGGAGGTGTAGCAGCTCTCGTCGACGGAGCAATCGTAAATCTTGGTGAGCTTCTGGTCGGCGCCGACGCGGTAGATCTCGGTACCACCGGCATCGTTGCTCTTGGTGGCGAGGCGGAGCTTGCCGGCGTGGTCGAAATCGTAGCCGGCGACTTGGTCCTTGTTTTCGTAGAGCAGCGTCTTTTCGCCCGTCGCGATGTCGAGGGCGTAGAGGTCGTGGAAGGCCGGGTCGCGGTCGTTGAGCCCGACGTAGAGCGTCCCGGGCTTGCTCTTTGGCACGTCGATGATTTGGGCGCGGACGCCCTCGCCGGACGTGAGGGCGCGGGCGGGCGGGGTTTTGGCGGAAGCCCCCTCCTTATCGACCGGCGTCGCCTTCGGATCGACGGCGTAGACGTGGTAGTTTTCGTCGCCCTTGGCGTCCTGGACGTAGAGGACGTACTTCGAGTCATGCGTCCAGAAGTAGCCGGGCACGGGGCGCTTGTCGGCGGTGAGGGGCCTGGCGGCCTCGAAGGGCTCGTCGATGCCCTTGATCCAAACGTTGCGGGTCTCGTCGAGGGGCTTCATGAAGGTGACGAACCTGCCGTCGGGCGAGAGTTGCGCGCCGGAGATCTCGGGGTCGCCGAAGAAGGCCTCGCGGTCGATGAGGGGTGGGAGGGTGCCCTGGTAGGTGACTGTGGCGGGGCGGACGTCGAGGGTTGGGGTCTGGGCGGTGGCCACGGTGGCGCTCAGGGAAGCGACGAAGGTGGCGGCCAGGAGGAGTCTGGGGGTGGGCATCGAGTAGTGGTTTTGGTCTGGGGTGGAAAGTAGGGGCAGGTGTCGTGAAAACGGTAGGGCTTATCGACGAAGGGCGGATGGGGTACGGCGAATCGCTGCGGAGGTAGGACTACGTTTTCGGCCTCACTGTCGTGCACGCATCCTGCATTACGTGTTTGCCTGGCTCCGCCAGGTGCTAGGCATACCGACCTGTCGACACTTGGCGGAGCCAGGGAAACACGGCTCGTGCACCGGCCCTTCATGCCGCCTTACGAGCCTATCACGCTCGCCCGCGAACGCTAAGTGACTGCTAGCGGCGCTGGAGCGAGCACGGCCGATGACATAGATCGAGGCTTACCTATAGCGCTATCTCCTGCGAGAAGCCTCATACTTTACTACAATCACATCTATTCGCCTAACTTCATTGACCAAACTCAAAAGCAAGCTTTCCATATTGACTTGGTAAGAACAGGGGGCATCCTTGATCGGCTGAGGGCAATAAGACGAAATCAATTTGGTAGCTAGACGTTGACTATATAGTTCGACCTCATTGGCGTCATAAAATCTAATCAGCACCCTGGTATAGCGTTCCTCGGGAAGCATATTGATGCGCTTCAAGGAGGCGAAGGTGAAGTGAATAGACTCGTAGCCGTAGCCGTAGCCAGAATCTGAAGTTGCGTGAGAATCATATGCTGCCCGCCGGATAAACCCCTGGTGCGTCGCATTTAAATTCACCTTCCCGTCATCTGTCGTCACGCGGATCTGTGGCGCGGGTACGCCGCCGAGGGCAGAGAAGAGATCCTGGCCGAGGAGCAGGCCGGGGGCCAGACTTATCGCGAGCGCCGCGGTGCGGAAGCAGAGACTGATTAACATACGGGACAAGATCGACGCCGGGCGCGATGGCCGTGGGACTTTAACCTAGCGGTAAGACAGGCACCCGAAAAGCCGCGCCGATCGTCTAGCTTTCCGGCATGCG
>JBGTKC010000060.1:0-3141 GCA_041744755.1 Saprospiraceae bacterium | reverse complement strand
AAGCGCTCGGCCATCGTAAAGAAGAGCATCCCCGAACTGTCGAACACGATCCGCGAGCCGAAGTGGTTCTTGCCATTCACCTTCGGCAACTGCGTAAAGATCTTCGTGAAGTCCGCGATGCTGTCGCCGACCAGTCGCCCGCGCCCCAGGGCCGTACTGGCCATGCCCTTCGTGTCCCCCTCGGCGTAGCTCAGGTACACGAACCGGTTGTTGGCGAAATCCGGATCGAGCGCCACGTCGAGCAGGCCGCCCTGCCCGACAGCGTACACGGCCGGTACTCCCGCCAGCGCCTCCGACACCGAGGAGTCACCCGAGAGGCGCAAAATCTTGAGGGTCCCCGCACGTTCGCTGAAGAGCAAATCCCCCGACGGCAGGAGCGCGACTCCCCAAGGGTGATTGAGCCCCTCGGCGAGGGTGTGCACCTTGACGGGACCTACCGTAGGCGATTCAAAGGAGTCATTGACCTTTACGTTTTGCGAAAGTGCGCAGGATGCCGTGAGCCAGCTGCAGGCAAGGAAGAGGAAGGAACGTAGCATAAGCGAGGGGGTCATGAACTAATGCTAACCCGCTTGGTAGGGTTGGGGTTCTTGAGGGCGGGGATGAAGGGCGTGTTTGCCTCTTCACGCCGTCATGCGCGCGGCCATAGCAGCTCCTCTAAGGCTTCCCCTTACTTCTTCAAAATATTCCAGTCCCGACTCAGATTGACGCCCGCGCTTAGGACCAGGTCGAAGCGCCGGTCCGACGGGTCGTCCCCACCGAAGACCTCGTTCTCGGCTCCGATCGTACGACCCTCGAGGCGCAGGTAGGCGTTGCCGGACGGGATGACCTGGAAGCTCAGCCCGAAGTCGTTGACGTTGCCGGTCACGGCATCCCCGCCGAAGGAGTTGTCGTAGGCGTCGCCGGTCGTGAACGAGCCCCGCGCCGCGACCGCGAATTGGTCAGACACGAAGTAGCGGACCGTGCCCATGCCGTTGACCCCGGTTAGGGCCTTGTCGCTGCGCTCCCCCACCGAGTTCGTCTCTGTGAAGTAGCTGCCGTTGAGCACGAATTCTAGCTTCTCGGAGGGGGCGGCCAAGAAGTTAACGTTGTTGTAGAGCCGCACGGGCGCATCGGCGTTGTCGGGCTGCGCGCCGTCGGTCTCACGGCCGAAGGTCCCGGTGTAGCTCAGGGTGTAGTCGTCGGCGAAGGTGTAGCGCACCACGGCGCCGATGGTCTTTGCGCCGTTGTTCTCGTCGTAGCCCGTGTAGCGGTTCATGAGCCACAGCTCGAGGGATAAGTTTTCGGTACCCTCCCAGCCGAGTTTGGCCGCGGAGTGGAAGTACGGCTCCTGGTAGGTGGAGACCGCCACGCTCGAGAAGATATTGTCCTTCGGTAGCGCGGACTCCACCCCGACGTAGGTGGAGAAGTACCCGGCGTCGAGCCAGAGGCCCGGCGCCAATTCAAAGCCGACGTTGGCGTTCTTGATCACCGACCCCAACCAGGCCGTCTCGCTGACCTCTCCGAAGAAGATTTCGGCATTGCCGCGGAGGCGGCCGCCGACGTAGCCCACCGCCACGCCGACGTCGTTGAGGCCGAAGGTGTTGGCCCGCGAGGACATCGTCTCGAACTCGACCAGCTGCCCAGGGGCGTACTTGCCCGAAAAGGCGGCGTAGTAGGCATCGGCGTAGCCGGTCACGGAGAGCGTACCGACGGTGTCGACGCTCTCCTGCGCCCGGAGCGCGGCTGCCGTGAAGAGGGAGGCACAAGCGATCAAGGCGCCGGCGCGGAATAGGGTAGAAACCTGCTGCATAAACTGTTGTTTGTGGCAGGTTAGGGCTGGGCCAAAGGTGTAGCGTCCCGGTGGCCCAAAACGGATAGGACTCGGCTCAGGATCTCATTTCTTCCGCAAAATCGCCCGGCCGACAAGGATTGCTCGCCCGACAGGCGCCTACGCAGAGACCGATTGCGTCAAACTAGGGAAGCCGCGCAATTTTATGCGGTTATTGATTATCATAATTTATCTTTTCAGCTCCGTCGCTCCAGTCGGCCGTTCGGCAGGTTTTGGCGAAAGCCCGCACGCTGGTCTTTCCCTTTCCCCGATCACTTTTGCCGTGATACGGTGGTCTGCCCAAGTCGCGGTCTCGGGCGCAACGGTCGATGCGAAGGGCCAAGCCCTCATCGGTGCGGACGTGCATCCCCCGAATACATCCGGGGGCGGTGCGACGGATGCCCTCGGGCGCTCTCGGTCTACGGCTTTCGCCAAAACCTCCTCCACGGCCGACACGCTGTACCATGACTACCGACACCATTGCCCGGCGCCGGCCGATCCCGCCGAGGCGCTCCCTACCCTACCACGGCTAGAAATTCAAATACCAGATGCAGCGCTTCGGTAGTCGCGTGCGTCATAGGTGCATGCTGCCAAACCCGATGATGCGCACGAATGGTCTCTTGCTCGCCGCCGGCCTAACGGTCTTTTCGCTATTCAGCGTGATGTCGTGTGACAAGGACGAGGACCGGGCTGGGTGCACGTACCCAGCGGTCTACGACGCGCTGGTCGACGGGATCGAGCCGAATGCGCGTATCGAGCGGGCGCGGCTGAATGGATCCTGTTTGGAGGTCGTCTGGCGCGCCTGCCAGACGAAGACATCGGAGCTAACGCTGCAGAAATCCGCGCTCGCGGTGTATCCGCCGACGTACGTGGCGAGTCTGCGCGTCCAGGAGAAGAAGGGTATTGATTGTTACTTCTCCGGTCCCGACAGCACGTCCTATTCCCTGAAGGAGGTCCGCGCGCGCGACGCCGAGTTCGACCTGCGCTTCCGGGATATCGAGGGGTTGGTGATCGAGGTGCGGTAGGGGTTCCTAAAGCAAAAAAGGGCTTCGCCTTGCGGCAAAACCCTTTCCGATTTGTGTAGCGAGGGGGGGGCTCGAACCCCCGACCTTGCGATTATGAGTCGCACGCTCTAACCAGCTGAGCTACCTCGCCGCGTGAGCCCTGTGGGGCTACGGGGGCGCGAAGATAGGGTGGGGATGGGGAATTTTGGGTGGGGAAAAATCACGGCCTCACCCCATACTCAACACCTTAATCTCCACCCGCTGATTGCGCTTCCGCCCCAGCTCCGTCTCGTTCGACGCAATCGGGTTGCGCTTGCCGTAGCCCTTCGG
>JBGTKC010000059.1:0-12338 GCA_041744755.1 Saprospiraceae bacterium | reverse complement strand
GGCGGCGGGTACAGGCGCGGGCGCAGGCGCGGTGGCCACCTGTTGCTGCGGGGCGTACCCCTGCGCGGGCATCATCTGGACTTGCTGCGGCGGCGGGGCGTCCTGCTCGGAGCGCATCGAGATCTCGAACTCGCCGTCTTTCATGTTGAACTCGACCAACTTGTGGCGATTCATGAGCTTCATCAGCTCCTGGAGCTCCTTCAATGACATGGTCATACAGTGCGACTTTTTACTTTTTGACGCGCTCAATGTAGGCGCCAGTGCGGGTATCGATCTTGATCCAGTCGCCTTGGGTAACGAATAGGGGCACGCGGATCTCGGCGCCCGAGGACACGGTGGCCGGCTTGAGGCTCGAGTTGGCGGTGTCGCCCTTGATGGCCGGCTCGGTGTAGGTCACCTCGAGCTCGACGTGCGGCGGGAGGTCGAGCGTGAGCGGGGTCTCGTTGCGGGCGTCGAAGAGGATCTCGACCGTGGCACCCTCCTCGAGCAAACCCGGGTTCTCGATCAGCTCCGCCTGCAGGGCCACCTGCTCGTAGTTCTCCTGGTTCATGAAGTTGTACCCCATGTCGTCGGCATACAGGAACTGGTACTTGCGGCGCTCCACGCGGACCTCGTCGATCTTGTGCCCGCTCGGGAAAGTGTTCTCGAGGACGCGACCGGTGGTGAGGCTCTTGAGCTTCGTCCGCACGAAGGCCGCCCCCTTGCCCGGGTTGACGTGTTGGAACTCGATCACCTGGAAGATGTCGTTGCTGTACTCAATACAGAGACCCTTGGTGATATCAGCGGTGCTGGCCATGTGTTTGGATTTGGGCCGCGAAAGTAAGGCGCCAAGGGTGAGGAAAGGGGGTGGGCTCAATCGCCCGTTTACCGTCCCATGTCACCGGCCCGAGTAAACCATGGCTTACGTTTGGGCATCGCCCTAGAGGGCTCCGCCGCGTCCCGCCGTCCGGTCGGGCGCTCGTCTGGCTTCGCGTCTTCAGAATGCGTAGCGTTCGGCTCCCCCAACGTGCACGAGCCTTCGCGGTGCTTCGCGGCCTTCGCGACTTTGCGTTGGGCCCGCCGCCGGCGCGTTAGCACGGCCACCGGCGAAGCAGGTTTTGGCGAAAGCCTACCCCCCGTCGTACCCCCACGTCAGCCGGATCGCCCCCCAGGTAAACCCACCGCCAAACGCCGTAATCATCAATTCGTCCCCCCTCCGCAAGCGTGACTCATACTCATTCAGGCACAGCGGGATCGTCGCGGCGGTAGTATTTCCAAACCGCTCGATGATCATCATCACCTGCTCCATCGGGAAGTCGATCTGCTTGGCGACCGACTCCAGGATGCGCTTGTTGGCCTGGTGGGGGACGAGCCACGTGAGGTCCGCGGCCGTGAGGCCTTCGTCTTCCATGACCTTCTTCACCGCCCCACTCATCCCGAAGACCGCGTGCTTGAAGACCGTGCGCCCGTTTTGCCGAATGGCGTGCTGCTTCAACTCGATCGTCTCGTGACTGGCGGGCAGGACGGAGCCCCCGGCCAGCATGTTGAGCTCCGCGCCACCCGAACCGTCGCTGAAGAGCCGCGCCGCCCGCACGCCGATCTCCTCGGTGGTCGGCTCCAGCATCACCGCCCCGGCGCCGTCGCCGAAGAGGATGCACGTAGCGCGGTCGGTGTAGTCGATGATGCTCGACATCTTGTCCGCCCCGATCACGATGACCTTCTTGTGCGTCCCGGCCATGATGTACTGCGCCCCGGCCTGCAGGCCGAACAGGAAACCCGAACACGCCGCCGACAGGTCGTACCCGTAGGCATTCTTCAGCCCGGCTTTGTGGGCCACGAGCGTGCCCGTGTCCGGAAAACGGAAGTCCGCCGTGACGGTACAGCAGATGACGAGCTCGACCTCCTCGGCCTTCGTCCCCGTCTTCTCTAACAACTCCAGGACGGCCGGCACACACAGGTCGGAGGTCCCGAGTCCCTCGCCCTTGAGGATGCGGCGCTCGACGATCCCGGTGCGCTCGCGGATCCACTGATCGTTCGTGTCCACGAGCTGCTCGAGCTCGGCATTCGTAAGGACGTAGTCGGGTACGTATCCGGCAACCCCGGTGACGGTGGCTCTAATCATGGGGCGCAAAGTAAGACAAGGACTACCGCGCCGACCGTTGCCTAAGCCGCCGGCCCCGCTCACTCGACGGGGGCCAACACCGCGCCCCGATGTAGCGTAGAGACTCTCGAACAAACACACACCCCCCATGTCTACCCCCTTCCGACGGCTGGCCTGCTCGCTGGTCCTCCTCCTCTTCCTCGGCGCCTCCGCCTTCGCCGCCGCCGCCACCGTCTCGTTGACGAGCGCCCGCGCCAAGGCCGCCCGAGAGGGCAAGGTCCTGCTCGTCGGATTTACGGCCGACTGGTGCCTGCCGTGCCGCGTCATGGAGGAGACCACCTTCGCCCACCCCCAGGTCCTCGCGTATTTGCGCGAGCACTACGTCTCGATCGAGGTCGACGTCGAGAACTTCGACGGCCTCGTCATCCAGCAGCAGTACGGGGTCGAGACCCTGCCGACGATGCTCCTGTTCTCGAGCGCGGGCGAGGAGGTCGACCGCATCAACGGCTCCGTCACCGCCGAGCAGCTCCTGGTTAGCTTGCGCAAAAACAACCTTCCCCAAAACCGCCCCCGGACCGCCGCGCCCCTACCGTCGGAGGACTGGAGCGAGCCCTTCGCCCGCTCGACGAACGTCTACGCGCAGGCCGCTTTCACCCAGGGTGCCGAGGAGGGGCCTTCCGGCAAAACCTACCCTTCACCAGCCGCCGAGCCTTCCGGAAGCGCTGGTGCTCCCGCGCCGACGACCGCTGGCAAAACTCGCCTCGACGCCGTCACCCCTGCGACGGCCCCCACCTTCGATCTTGACGCCGGACGCCGCGACCTCAAGCGGACCGCCAACACGCCCTTCCTCGCCGCCGCCAACCCAATCGTCACACCAGCAACGCCCCCACACAGCCCCAACGAAGAGGAGGAGGACGAGGGCGAATCCGAAGCCGGGTACGGCACCCCAGCCCAAACCGCGAGCCCCCCAGGGCCGTCGTTGATCCGGGATGCAGCAAACCAAGCGTACGCTTCCAACGAAGCAGACCATACGGTGGCCGCCTCACCAGACAGCCCCACGCCCGCCGCCCTCTTCAGTCTCCAGCTCGGCGTCTTCGCCTCCGAGGCCAATGCCCTCGCCCTCGTCGAGCGCCTCGCCGCCACCACTCCACACCCCGCCTCCATCTCCATCGAAATCACGGCCGAACAAACCCTCTACCGCGTCCTCCTCGGACGCTTCGGCACGGAGGCCTCCGCCCAGGCCATGCGCAGTGACCTGGCCGCCGTCGGCACCCCCAGCCTCGTGCGGACGCTCACGGTGGACTAAGCGCCTGCCGGTGAGCCCCGCCTCCAGTTAACCCCGGGGCGCAAGTCGAACCTCGGGCCTCACCACCCCTTCACCAGCAGGGGCTCACGTCTCATCTACGGCAAACAACACATTGCGTACTACCGAGCGCGAATCCGCCGAGCCACCGAGAGACCCCGACAGCACCCCCACCGCTCCGAGGAAGGACACCAACCGCAGATGCGCGCCGAGCGTGTGTCCATCCTTCACCGAGGTCCATGTGTCCATGAGCGGATCGGGGAACACGAACACCACCACGCCGTACATCAGCAGCGCGAAGGTGAAGAACAAGCAGAGTAGCGTCAATACGAGCGCCAGGTAGGTAGCGCCCGCGGTGACGACCGCACTCTCGGAGGTGTGCCCGTGGCGGGTATCGACGAGCCGGAACGAGAATGCTCGGTACAGCACGAAGGTGGCCATCACGAAGCTCGCTACCACGAAGATGGCCATCTGCCCCGTCGAAGCCGAGGCGGCGAAGTCCCAGGTCTCGCCCCCGAAGATGAGCACGACGATCACCGAGAGCGCCGTGGCCACCATGGTCGGCATCTTCGTGGCTAGGCGGAGGGGATTGGCGCGCACGGCCCCGCGGATGATGCCCGGTAGATTGGCGAGGGTCTGCGTGAGCACGAAGCCCGCCCGACTCCCTTCCGAAAACCGGTCGTTCGCCTCGAGGGGCAAGTTGTGCGCCATGCGCTCGCGCTGGGCGGTGGTGAAGCCCGACATCGCGTCGAGATCCGCCGGGACCGATACCTGCGACATATAATTGCGCTCGTCGTCCACGTAATCCAAGTTGAGCAGACGTCCAAAGCAGTGTACCAGCAGCGCCCCGAGTCGCGCGCCCATCAGCGTCACATCTTCATGCTGGTCCGAGCCGTAGTCGGCCAGGCGCCGCGTCGACGCGATGGCCACGTTGGTAAGCTGCGAAGGCAGGGCCAGCAAGTACGACAGCGAGGCGGCCGCTACCTCGACCTCGGTCACGATCAGCAGGAAGCCTAACCGCCGCTCGGTCTTCTCGTTGATGCCGAGTTGCACGAAGTCCAGCGCGCGAAAGCCCTCCTCCCCGGGGCGCATATCGGGCTGGGCGTGGAGCACGGAATGCACCTGCACACCCGCTAGCCCCGCGATCGCCTCCTTGAACCGCACCGTGGCCCGTTCCACGACAGGGCTCGGTCGCGGCCCCTCGCGCCCCGCCACGTCGAGCGTCATGATCCCGATGTCGATGGGGCGTGATCTCTGCGGCATCAGGTAGATTCAACTAATACAGCCAGCGCTCGTTCGCAGGCCCCACGCGGCAGCGCATTCAACAATTCACGCTTCAAAAATTCAACAATTAAATCCTCACCACCACCCACCATTCAGCGCCCGCCAGGGCCACGGGATGCTCAAGAGCATAATTAGCAACGCGATCGAATACGTCGTCAAGATCCAAAACCCAGCCCGCGCCTGTGTGGCCGAGCGTTTGGCCACCATATAACCGACGGTGAGGATGACGATGGCCGCCAGCATGTAGGACATGTGTGTCACGGAGTAAAAGCGCAGGATCTCCCCGCCCTCCGCCTCCCAGGCGGCCTTGTTCATGATTACGTACGGGCTACCCACGCCCTCCAGCCCAGCCATCGCGCCGAAATACAGAATGAGCCCCAGCAGCAACTGAATGTGCGTCGTGATGAAGGCCGGAAGTGCGCCTTTCGGCAAAACCGTCTTCAGGCCGGCCGCCACCGGTGCGGTATTCATGGTCGCGCGACTCGTCGCCGCAGAGACGATGGCGAGGATGATGAAGCCGAGCACCAGCCAGCGGTTGATCGAGTGCAAGTGCGAGAGGATGACGTAGGCGTTCATAGGGAGGCAATGATACGGCGGCGCGGTGGCCTCAAGCCTCCGGTTCGGCCACCACGCCCCACAGCCCCCCGCGAGCAGTACCTTCACCCTCCCTTCAACGTTACCATCCCCGTGAGCGACCCCAACCCGACCATCCCCCCCGCCTACCGCCGCTGGTCGGGCTTCCTCTGGAAGCTCTTCGTGGCCGGCATCGCCATCGTCGCGACGGTGTTCCTGGTGCTGTCCTTCAGCGACCTGCCCACCCTCACGCAGCTCGAGAATCCGAAGTCCATCCTCGCCTCCGAGGTCTACGCCGCCGACGGCACCGAGCTGGGGCGCTACTACACCGAGAACCGCGTAGCCGTGCGCTACCCCGAGCTCAACCCCTACCTCGTCGACGCCCTACTCGCCACCGAGGACGTGCGCTACTACCGCCACAGCGGCATCGACTGGTGGGGCCTCACGCGTGCCGTCGGGCGCCTCGGCCGCGACGGGGGCGCCTCTACGATCACGCAGCAACTCGCCAAGCAGATGTTCACGGGTGTGGCCTCCGAGAGCTTCCCGGCCCGCGTCAAGCAGAAGCTCAAGGAGTGGATCATCGCCACGCGCCTGGAGCGCAGCTACACCAAGGAGGAGATCATCGCGATGTACCTCAACATCTTCGAGTACAACAACGGCGCCTTCGGCGTCGAGGCTGCCTCGGAGGTCTACTTCGGCAAACCTCAGTCGGAGCTCTCCCGCGAGGAGGCCGCCGTGCTCGTCGGCATGCTCAAGAGTCCCACGCGCTACAACCCCGCCCGCAATCCGGAGCTCTCGCGCAAACGGCGTGAGGTCGTGCTCAAGCAAATGGAGAAGGCCGGTCGGATCACGAGCTACCAGTACGACTCCTTGCGCGCGACGCCACTCTCGGTGGTGATGAACAAGGTCACCCACGTCGACGGCCTCGCGCCCTACTTCCGCATGGAGCTCCGCAAGGAGGTCTGGCGGATCCTCGGCAGTCCCAACATCCGCAAGGCCGACGGCACAGAGTACGACGTCAACCGCGACGGCCTCCGGATCTACACCACGATCGACCCCGCCATGCAGCGCCTCGCCGAGGCCGCCGCCTATGAGCACATGAAGTCCGTACAGGCGCAGTACCGCAAGGTCTGGAAAGGTCGCGACCCCTGGACCTACAAGTTCAGCAGCGCCGAGGACAACACCGACGATGTCGCCTACCGCGCGCGACTCCTCCAGCAGTACATGCGCGAGACCGATCGCTACCAACGCCTCCGCCAGCGCTACCTCGACGGGGTTTTGACGGAAGTCTCCGAGAAGTACCCCGACTGGGAAGTTACCGACCGCGACCTCGATCGACTCCTCGGCGAGGACGAGGACGGCGGCGTCATTAAGAAACTCCAAGCCTCCAACTCGATCGGCGAGACCGTGACCGCCAACTACCGCGGGCTCCTGGCCGATCAGGACCTCTGGACCCGGACCCGCAAGGCGCGCCGCGACCTCGACGCCGCCGTCAAGAACGCCTTCGAGAAGAAGACCAAGATGACGGTGTTCGCCTACAACAAGCGCAACGAGGTCGACACCACGATGAGCCCGCTGGACTCCATTAAGTACATGCGGTCCTTCCTGCAGATCGGCTCGATGGCCGTCGACCCGCACACCGGTTTCGTCAAGGCCTGGGTCGGCGGCGTCAACCACAAGTGGTTCCCCTTCGACCACGTCCAGACCCGCCGCCAGGTCGGCTCCACGTTTAAGCCCTTCGTCTACGCGACCGCCATCTCGCAGCAGGGTATCAGTCCCTGCTACCGCGTGGCCGACCTACCGATTAGCATCCGGCCGGGGGAAAGCAACTTCAAACTCCTCGCAACCTGGTCGCCGAGCAACTCCGATAACAAATTCACGGGCCAATACCTGAGCCTCTTCGACGCGCTGCGCAAGTCCAAAAACACGGTGAGCGTTTTTCTCATGAAACAGCTCGGCGACACCGAACCGGTGCGCGCGCTGATCCACAATATGGGCATCGACTCCGCGGCCCGCTACGGCAATGGGCGCCTCGTGGTGCCTAATAGTCCCGCGATCGCCCTCGGCGCCACCGACCTCAGCGTCGAGGAGATGGCCGGGGCCTACACCACATGGTCCAACAATGGCGTCTACGTCAAGCCGATCATGGTAAGCCGCATCGAAGACTCCAACGGCAAAGTGCTCTACCAGGCTATGCCCGAGGAGCGCACCGCCCTCAGCCCGGCCAGCAACTACGCGATGGTGCGAATGCTGCAGTACGCCGGCGAGCACTCGAGTTTCGGGGACGTGACGAGCGAGTACGGCGGGAAGACCGGCACGACGAACGACTACGTAGACGGCTGGTACATGGGCGTGACGCCGAATCTCGTGGTGGGGACGTGGGTAGGTGGCGACGAGCGTTTCGTGCGCTTCCTCAACATCAACTACGGCCAGGGCGCCTACATGGCGCGGCCGTACTTCACCCGCTTCCTAAAATCGATCGAGGCCAACGCCGAGGAGCTCGACTGGGCCATGAACGCCAAGTTCGAAGTGCCAGCCTCGGCGAACGCGATCGAGTTCGACTGCAGCAACATGCCCCGGGGATACGGCGATAGCGATGACGAGTTCGACGCTAGCGGCGGCAATGCGTTCGGTAACGATCTTATGGGCAGCGATCCGTTCGACGGGCGAGTCCCGGCGGGAGTCGATCCGTTCGGCAACCAGCCCTTGGGTGGCGACCCCTTCAGGGACGAGGTCCGCGACACGATTCAGTAGTCACCGGTGGACGGGTAGGTGCAGCCGACAGGTGTAGCATTCGATGCCCTTCGTCGTCGCGGCCAAGGTGCCGTGGTTTCGCGCGCTATGGCACTGCTCCTGGCCCCAACGCGGCTCGCTTGGGGGTTTAGTAACCGTAGATATCGTGGTAGCGCGGCGCCTCGGCGAGGCCCTGAGCCCGGTCGACAGCCGGAATGATGTCCGTAGGGTAGTTTTGGCGAAAGCCGAACCACTGCTCGCGGCGTGGAAAGTGCAGGGTGGACACTGCGGGGTGGACGAGCCCGTAAATTTTTATTCGCGGACGGGGTCCGGATGGGCCGATCGGTTAGCCGCGACAAAGTACCACAGGATCGTCGCGAGGTCGCCGGTGGGCCTCCTAAATGTTCCCGATGGCGTGGATCGCGATCTACCGGCCGTGCTCAGACACGTCCCGGAGGTGCTATATCATACGATGTTGGCGTAGGTGAGGTGCTCGCGGAGGTAGCCCGGTGTCGCCAGGTCCGTATACGCGTGATTAGCGATACGCCAATCCTGCGCTAACAGCTGTGGCCACAACAATCAGAACGCAATGAGGAGGGCTCCCTTCTCGACGGCGTCCCCGGACCTCACGGCTACCTGCTTGACCCGCCCCGCGGCGCTCGCCTTGATGGCGTTCTCCATCTTCATCGCCTCGAGGACGAGGAGCGTATCCCCGGGTGCGACCTCCTGGCCGTCTTCGACGGCGACCCGTAGGACGAGGCCGGGCATTGGCGCGCGGACCTCGGTGAGGACGGGCTTGGGTTCGGCCTCCATGCCGAGGGTCTCGATAAGCTGGTCGAGGGGGTTGCGGAGCGCGAGCCGGTGGCGGCGGCCGTCGACCTTAAGCGTGAGCAGCCGAGAGCGGAGGTCGACGTGTTCGACCTCAACGCGGTGAGACTTCCCGGCTGGCGATAGGTAGCTGTAGCTCCCGTCGGGTGCGCGTACGAGGTCGAGTCCGGACGGATCGGCGATCGCGACGGCGTCGCGGCCGTCAACGCTGACGTGCCAGGGGGAGTCGGACTTAGCTCGGTTCATTCTTTCGGGTGGGCGCAGTGGCGAAGCTAAGCTTAATCAACGCGTAGGTCTCGAAGCTCGTAAACGCCAGATAGACGAGGAAAAACGGCCAGAGAAAGGATTTGCCCTCTGGACCTGCGAAGAGGTAGTAGCCGTACACGAGCGCGAGGCTGAAGGCCATCTTGGCGAACGTAAGCGCCATCACGAAGTTGAGCAGGGCCGCGGGCTTCTCCCCGCGGGCTATCCGTTCGGCGACGACCTGGGCGACGTAGGTGAAGGCGGCGAAGCCGAGGAGCAACAGCAGCATGTAGCCCTTGCGCTGATGGAGGTCGACGATCGCGAGGTACAACACCCCGAGACCGGCGGCAGTGACGAGCGTGAGCAAAGAGAGTTGGCGCACGAAGCGCCCGTCGGAAAGCATAAGCGGGGAGATTGACGGGCGGCGGCTACTTCAGCAGTCCCCGCAGCGGTAGCCAGAGCGCTAACCCGACGCCGACTAGAAGGGTACCCGCTTTAAGGAGCGGCGAATCGCTCCCCAGTGTTCGCAGGAGGTAGTCTCCGCCGTAGTGCGCCAACAAGAGTATGACGATCATCGAGATAGCAATCCCCGAGTACTGCGCGTAGCTGCGGGCCTGGCTAACGGCGGGTGTGCGCTTCGTCGGCGGCGGCGGCGCCGGTGACTCGGGGTTGGGCGACTCCGGCCCTGGCGACCTATACTCGGCGTCGTGATCAGGCAATGACGGCGGCTTTACCGTTGCGCTGGGCCAGCGGGAGTGCGGCGGCGGGTTGCTTGGCGTCGGCGAGGCTCAACTGGCCTGTCATGGTGGCGCCGGCGTCGATCTTGAGTTTCCCGTAGGCGATCTGGCCGTTGACACGCGCCGTCTCGCGGACCTCGAGCAACTCCGTGACGTGGATCTTGCCCTCGAACGTCCCCTCGATCATGGCCGTGCGGCACAGTACCTCGCCGGTGACACTGCCGCTGGCCCCGATGATGAGCTTGGCATGGCAGTCGAGATTCCCGACGAGCGTGCCCTCTATACGGATATCGCTGGCCGTGCGGATCGTCCCCTCGATGTGGGTGTCCTTGACGAGTGAGTTGAGCCCACCGCCGGCTCCTGGGGGATTGGGGCTACCGGCGTTGGCCTTGTCTTTTCCTCCGAACATGCTGTTGTGGTCTTAGGCCGCATCCGCGACGTCGGCGAATTTACCCATATTCCGGTAGGGAGGGACTGCGTGTCCTAAAAGTTCTAAAAGTTTGGAGCGTTCTGTGACTTCGAAGAGTTCGAGGTGTGCCGAACATCTCTACGGAGGTCTACCCGGACACCCTCGGAGCTCTCTGCGCTCTCTGCGCTCTCTGCGCTCTCAGCACTTCGAACTCTCCCTAGAAGTCCGGACAGTACACGCCCCGCTTCTCGCTTCCGCAAAACTTGTACTGCAGCGCGAGTTCGAAGCCCCCCTGACCATTGGTCCCGCCGCTGCTGAGCGGGGAGGTATTGATGTCGTAGCTGAAGCCCAACGAGTACTGATTGTAGTCGAAGCGCGTCTGGAGGATAATGGCGTCGTTGAGGACCCCACCGTCGAGCTTATTGGCTACGCGCGTCCAGACCCCGACGTGGAAGGCCTGCTGGTTGAAGCGGTCGCTGCCCATCTTAAACTTGAGGCTCGCCCCGGAGTTGACCTGCAGCGACGGGCCCTGGACCATCATGATGATCCCCGGTACGAGGCCGACGTTCTCCGAGATCGGGAGCTCGCCCCCGGCGTGGATCGTGAAGCGACTGAAGAGTAGGTCGTTGGTGCCGCTGCGGAAGGACTGGTTGGCGCGGTTGAGGTGGTGGTAAGCCGCGCCCGCGTACACGTTGGCGTCCGGGCCGAAGTTGCTGAACCACAGCACACCCGCGCCAGCGTCGATGAAATTGAAATTTGTCTGGTCGAACACCTCCCCGCTACCGAGGTTAGGGTCGAACTCGGCACCGTTCCACTGCGTCCCCCAGCGCAGCTTGCCGAACTCGATCGAGCGCTGCGCCAGCCCGGCCTCGAAGCCGAAGCTCAGGTAGTGGGAGTTCGTCCGCGTACCGGCGAGTCGCTTCGCGAACGAGCCGGAAGCCTTGAAGGTCGTGGTCCCGAAGTTGGCCGTACCCGCGCGGTCGCCCCAGGCCGTGGCCCCGATGCCCCAGTAGTCGTAGCGACCGCTCGTGAGCCGCTGGTCGTAGCTCGCGCTGTAAGTACTGTACACCCCGGAGCGCGCGAGGCTCGCCCACTGGTTACGGTAGTTGCCGGTGACGCGGATGTTGCAGTTCATCACGCCCGTCAACGCCGGGTTGAGGTTGGTGGGACTGAGGTAAAACTGCGAGAAGTGGATGTCCTGCGCCCCGAGGCTAAGTGCCGCACAACACATCAACAGCAGACTGGTAATTCTCAAGATCATCGGCGTGTAGTATCGGGAATTCTAAAATCTGCCATTCGACCGAAAAGTCCGTCCAAAAGTAGGCCGGAAGTCGACGCTGACCGGATCCCCCGAACAAAATCCGCAGGAATGACGCAACTAGGCAAAAGGTTAACGCAAACTCACTGCCCTAAGGTACGGTCGCCAGGGCGGCCTCGCCGAGGGCCCGAAGCTCACGTTGGTAGGCGGCGCCCTGTTTCTTGCCGACCACACGCCCGCGCGTGTCCACGAATAGCAACGTCGGGTAGGCCTGCACCTCGTACAGCGCCGCGAGGTTGACGCCGTTCCCCCGCTCGGCGTCGACCTTCAGGCTCACGAAGCGCTCGTTCATGTAGCGCCCGAACGCCGGGTCCGTGAATACGTCCTCGTCCATCAGCTTGCAGGGCAGGCACCACGTCGTGTAGAAGTCGATAAAGACGAGCTTGTCCTCCGACGCGGCCCGGTCGATCGCCTCCGACAAGAGGTCGGTCTCCATGAAGGCGACCGAGAACGGAGCGTACGCCTCCCGCTCGGCCACCGCCCCCGCCTCCCGCTCCGTCTCCGGGGCGGCAACATTGCGACCCGCGCCACAGGCAGCTAACAATGAGCTAGCCAAACCAGCTATAATGAGAACTCTCAGCATAAACGCAATCGCTATACCTACCGTGACTCGCGCCGGGCAAGAAGGAGACCCAACTCCGGAACCTCTCGGCCCGCGAGTCCCTCCGTGAACGCGGGAACCTACCCGGTTTGGTATGACCCTCCCGTAAATCGGGTGTCGCCACGGCCCACCCGGCCCCACCCGGCCCCGCACGATCCGCCGACCCGCCGCGCGAGCAGGCTCACCTGCTAGCGCGGCGGTACTTCTCCCGGACCATCCGCATGTCCTC
>JBGTKC010000058.1:0-3048 GCA_041744755.1 Saprospiraceae bacterium | reverse complement strand
CCGTAGTAGCTGAAGCGCTCCCACATCTCCGTGAAAAACAGCACGAACAGGCCGGGTTTGTGGCCGAAGATGTGAGGCTCCTGCGAGCTGGCAGCGATGGTGGACACTTAGGCGAGGCGTTTGATTGCCGGCCAATTTAGTCGATCACGGCGGTCTGCGCGGTCTCGGGCCAATCTTCCACCTCGATGCGCCAACCCGAGAGTCGCAGATTGGCGTCGACGACGTCCAATAGTTCTCGCGCCTGCTCGTAGCACGCCACCGACAGCGCGCCGTAGTCGATCTTGTCACGCAGGGTCCGCTTCATCTTCTCTGAGACGTCGTTGAGCTCTGCGGTCTCGAAGCCGTTAAAAAACCCCTGGTCGAAGTCGAAGTACTCACTGTTGACCTCGAAGGCGAGCTCTTCCGGCGCGGGCCAGTCGCGGATCAGGACCCGCTTCGTGGTCTCGTCCACTTCCACCTGAATACCCTCGAGGTTGAAGCCCATCACCACGCGGGCGCGCGCGCGAAGCATGACGCTCTTGTTAAAGATCGGCAGGTCGATGTAGCCGACCTCCTTATGGTTGAAGAACTCGCTGTAGTTCTGCTCGACGGTCGCCAACTGGGCGATCTTGCGGATCTGCTCCTCGACCACGAAGGCGCGCTCCTCGATCGTGGGGGCGGTATTGGCGAGGTAGAGGCTGTGGCCGAGCCACCCGCACAAAAACGCGAGCAACAGACTAAGGAGGAGGATGACGAATCTCATGCGGGTGGGGGCCTACTGCACCGGGAGCGGGTAGCGGAGCTTGTGGTGCGACTTCAGGACCGCCTTAACCGACCCTACGCTCACGGGGCTTTCGATGAGCAGCGGGACGTGACTCGGCTCGGTGCTCGCCCAGACCCGCATCTCGCTACCCTCGTTGAAGACCTCCCCGGCGATGATCTCGGGGGCGAGCTCGTAGGCCTGTAGTCTGCCGAGGCCTTTGATCTTCTTGTCGCTCTCCACCCCGACGAAGCGGACGTTGAGCGGGTACACCTGCTGGCTCATCATCACCGAGATCGGGATCTTGGAGTTGGCCTTAGCCTCGGCGAGTGAGAAGTTGCGCATCGAGTAGATCGACGAAAGCACGTCGTGCAGGCAGTCGGTGGAACGGTAGGTACTCGGCTTCTGCATGGCCTCCTCCTTGCTGTGCCCGCGGTAGGTCTTCCCCCGTCGATTGCGCTGATCGAACTCGACCCGCTCGTACAGTGCGTAGTTGCCCTCTTTGATGTCGCGGATCGAGAGGCTCGGCAGCATCGTCTCCTTATCGATGTAGCTCTCGTACCGGTCGCGGACCTTGAAGAACCACTCGTAGCTCGAGTAGGTGGTCCCGACGGCGGACAGGCGGTACTGCGTCCCCTTATCCTCGATCTTGAACTCGACCTCGCCGGCGGGTACCCAGATGAAGTTGAGGTTGTAGTACAGTTTGTAGACCACGCGCTCGCCGGCGGCGAAGGCGTCGTTCCGCTGGTAGCACTCCTTGCCGACGGATGTGACGCTGGCCGCTAGCCGCTCGTGCGTCACGTGCTCGGCCACCTTTTCGGCTTTCGCCAAATCCCACTGGACAGCCGAAAAGCTGAAGGTCAGCAGACTTACCACAACGAGTAGCGCGGCCGAACTAAGCTTGAGAAAGCGAGTCGTTTTTGACATTCCGTCGAACAATAAAAAGCCACCCGCACAACGCCGGGACCCCCAGATTTAGTGCGAAAATGAACAGCGACGCCCCCGCAATTGAGACTTCGTTGGGATCGGCATACGCGAACAGCAGAAGCGCGAACTCGATGCGGGCAAAGGCCCCCAAGGCCGGGGGCACGGGCAGGAAACCGTGTAGGAGCAAAAGCGTTGCCGTGCCGGCGATCGCGCCCCAAAGCTCGACCGGGAGCCCGAAAGCGACAAAGGCCATGCTCATTTGTAGCAAGTACACGACATACCTCGCCCAGGACGCCGCCAGCAGTCCGACACGCCGCTGCTCAAGGGCCTTCAGGAACGCACTGGACGCCAGACGGCTCGCGCCTACGCGACCGAGAGGGCCCCGCAGCCAATCCGGTAGCCGCAGGCCCTGTCCCCAGCGAACGATGACGGCCGACTGCCAGAAGAGGAGCGCCGTCAAGACACCTATCGCTAACGCGAGCGCCCCCACCCAGGCCACCTTGTCTCCCCACAGGTAATCTCCGAGGCCGCTGCCTCTACCCGCTGCCCCTGCGTTGAGCGACGTGTCGGCGGCTTTCCGCCAAAACCAAAGGGCCGTTCCGCCGCCTATGAGTAGTGGCGACCACTGCGCTACCCCCCCGAGCGCCGTGGCCAAGAGTATCGACGCGCGCTGCGCCGGGCGCGTATCGACCAGTCGGCCCGCGAACTCCCCGACCCGACCCGGGGTCCAGAGGCCCACGGCAATCCCCCCGCAAACCTGACCGAGCGTGGTCCCCCACGTAGACCTCAAGTCCTGCGGGAGGACGACCCGCAGTTTGTAGACCTCGAGCGCGAGGTTGATGGGCATGAGTGCGGCCACGCCTGACAGCGTGAGCCAAAACTGCGGCGGCAGGTTTTGGCGAAAGCCGTCATACAGCTTCGCGACATCATTAACGACGAAGAACTGGCGGTAGAGCGCGTACGCCAGCCCAGCAGTAACCAAAACATTGAGCCCGATCCGCAGCGAGTCGGCGTGGCGCTGCCACCAAGAAGACAAATGACCAAAAACCAGCATCTGTTTCTCTTAGGGAAGCTTCTACCTTGCCGGCGTGAAGGTAGGCGCACGGGTACCGGTGAAGTCTCGGCGGGTCCTGGGGATCGACCCTGGCTCTAATATACTCGGGTATGCGGTGTTGCAGCAGGATGGGCGCGTACAGAAGGTACTCGCGCTCGGGACCCACCGTACCGCCGGCACGGAGGCCTCCGAGAAGCTCCAGTCTATCTACAGTTTCCTCAGCGCGCTGATCGACCTGCACCAACCGACCGAATGTGCTCTGGAGGCGCCGTTTTTCGGGAAGAACGTCCAGTCGATGTTGAAGCTCGGTCGCGCGCAGGGCGTGGCG
>JBGTKC010000057.1:0-9025 GCA_041744755.1 Saprospiraceae bacterium | reverse complement strand
GCCTGGCTCAAATCAGCAATCAAGTCATCGACATCCTCGACGCCAACGCTCAAACGAATCAATGAATCGGTAAGTCCAACGCTCAAGCGCTGCTCCCGCGGAATACTCGCGTGCGTCATCGAGGCCGGGTGACCGATGAGGCTCTCTACACCACCGAGACTCTCCGCAAGAATAAAAAGCTCTGTATTGGCCAGCACCGCCGTCGCAAACTCCAATGTATCGGTGTGCAAGTCGAAGCTTACCATCCCCCCGTACATCCGCATTTGCTTCGTAGCTAATTCGTGTTGCGGGTGATCCTTTAAACCGGGGTAATAGGTGTTCTTCACCTTCTCGTGTCCGTCCAAGAACTCGGCGATCCGCTGCGCATTTTCGCTCGCGCGCTGCGCCCGTAAGTGAAGGGTCTTGATGCCGCGCAGGACCAAGAAGCAGTCCTGCGGCCCTGGACAAGCCCCGACGGCGTTCTGGACCCAGTTGTAGTGGTCTGCCAACTCTTGCGTCTTCACGACCACCGCCCCGAGGATTACATCGGAGTGGCCCCCGAGGTACTTCGTGGCGGAGTGGAGCACGATGTCCGCGCCGAGGTCGAGCGGCTGCTGGAGGTAAGGACTCGCAAAGGTGTTATCCACCGCGACCAGCGCACGCCCACCTACGGCATCACAGGCGGCTTTGATGTCGATCAGGGTCAACATCGGGTTGGTAGGCGTCTCGAGCCAGACGAGCTTCGTTTTCTCGGTAACGAGCTCCTTCAACTTACCGGCATCCTGCAATTTGACGAAATCAAAATTGATTCCGTAGCGCTCGTACTGCTTCACCATCAAGCGGTACGAGCCACCGTAGAGGTCCGAGGTCGCGATGACGTGGTCGCCGGGCTCGAGGATGCGGAGGGTCGCGTCTAAGGCCGCCAGACCGCTGCTGAAGGCAATGCCCGCCAGGCCATTCTCCAGCGCCGCCAGATTCTCCTGGAGCACGTCGCGCGTCGGATTGTTGCCGCGGGCGTACTCGTAGCCTTTGTGCTCGCCGGGGGCGGTCTGAGCGTAGGTACTTGTCTGGTAGATCGGCGTCATCACCGCGCCGGTCGTCGGATCGGGGTGGACGCCTGCGTGGATGGCTTTGGTTGCGAACTTCATAGTCGTGGTCTTGGAATCAGAGCGCTGTAAACGGGGCGGGTGGGGGAGAGGTTGTGGGGCAGCAACTGGAGCGCACAGAGCGCAGCCGAATGATGAAGTACATCGGGCGCAAGGTTTCGCGATCGAATGCGAAGGGCAGGCGGGGGCTGCCCATGACGTGGGTGACTTTACACGCGAAGGTCCGCGGCGGCTCCGCAATTAGGTTCCCAGGGCTTTAGCCCAGCCCGTCCTAAATGAAAATACAACTTGCTGCACCAACGGTACCGGGCTGAAGCCCGGGAGACCCAAGTGCCCAAAATCCTGAGAAAAATTTAGAGATCCGCCGAGTTCCCCCTACGTGGCAGCCAATTCAACCATTCAACCTTCAAAACTTCAACAATTGTCCAACTACCGCCCGATACACCTCTTCACCGCCGCCACTACGTCGTCAATCCCGAGTCCATACTTCTCTAGCAACTCCTCGGGCTTTCCGCTTTCGCCAAAACTATCATCGACGGCGACGTACTCCTGTGGTACGGGGTGATTCTTCACGCAGACCTGAGCAATCGCGTCTCCTAGCCCGCCAATGCGGTTGTGCTCCTCGCAGGTTACAACGCGTCCGGTTTTGCGAACGGAGCGAAGTACCAATTCCTCATCCAGCGGCTTGATGGTGTGGATGTTGATCACCTCGCAGCTGATGCCATCGGCCTCGAGTTGCTCGGTGGCCGCCATCGCCTGCCAGAGCATGTGGCCCGTGGCGAAGATAGATACGTCGGTACCTTCCTTCAGGACGATACCCTTGCCGATCACAAACTCGTAGTCCTCCGGCATCACCACCGGCCAATTCGGGCGCCCGAAGCGTAGGTACACCGGTCCGTGGTGCTCGGCGATCGCGATGGTGGCCTGCTTGGTCTGATTGTAGTCGCACGGATTGATGACCGTCATGCCCGGGAGCATCTTCATCAGGCCGATGTCCTCGAGGATCTGGTGAGTGGCCCCATCCTCGCCGAGGGTGAGTCCTGCGTGCGAGGCGCAGATCTTCACGTTCTTATCCGAGTACGCGATCGACTGGCGGATCTGGTCGTAGACCCGCCCCGTCGAGAAGTTAGCGAAGGTACCCGTGTACGGAATGTGCCCAGCGGTGGCGAGCCCAGCGGCCACGCCCATCATGTTGGCCTCCGAGATACCCATCTGGAAGAAGCGCTCCGGGTGCGCCTCGATGAAGGCTTCCATCTTGAGGGAGCCGACGAGGTCAGCGCAGAGCGCGACCACCTTGTCGTTGCTGTCGCCAACCTCGGCGAGGCCTGCGCCAAAACCGTCACGCGTGGCCTTTTTGCCGGTGACGGGGAATTTCGGGAAGGAGGAGAGGGAGTCGGACATGGGGAGAAGGGGTTATGGACGTAAACTGAGTGGACGCTAGGCTGAAATGGGGGCGGCGGGCTAGTGGGCTCGGGGACCGTAGGTTTTCACGGCAGTGCTAATAGTCTCCCAAGGTCTCCTCGAGCTGCGCGAGGGCTGTCTTGGTCTGCTCCACGTCGGGGGCCTTGCCGTGCCAGGCGTGGCCCTTCATCATGAAGTCGACCCCGGAGCCCATCGTGGTGTGCATCTCGATGAAGATCGGTTTGCCGTGACCCCGGAGGGCCTTGGCGGCCTTGAGGGTGGCGAGCAACTCCTCCATGTTGTTGCCGTCCACCTTCATCGTGTGCCACCCAAAGGCAGCCCACTTGGCGGAGACATCCATCAGGTCCATGACGTCCTCGGTCGCGCCGTCGATCTGTTGGTGGTTGCGGTCGCAGATCACGATGAAATTGTCGAGTTTGTACATGTGTCCGAACAGTGCCGCCTCCCAGACCTGGCCTTCCTGCTGCTCGCCGTCGCCGGTGAGGCAGAACACCCACCGATCGTCCCCGTCGAGCTTCTTAGCGGCCGCCATGCCGGCGGCCACGCTGATGCCCTGGCCGAGCGAACCGGTGGCCACGCGGACGCCGGGTAGGCCCTCGTGCGTGGTGGGGTGTCCCTGCAGGCGGCTCCCCATCCGGCGGAAGCTATCGAGCTCGGCCACGTCAAAGTAACCCGACCGCGCCAGCACACTGTAGAAAAGGGGCGAGATGTGACCGTTCGACATGATGAAGACGTCCTCGCCCTTACCCTCCATATTGAAGCTCGGATCGTGTTTCATGACCCCGAAGTAGAGCGCCGTGAGGAGGTCGGCGCACCCGAGGGAGCCGCCGGGGTGGCCCGTGCCGATACCCGCCACCTGGCGGACGATGTCGCGACGCACTTGCGTGGCGGTGCGTTGGAGTTCTTGGAGGTTAGCCATAGCCGGGGGATTTGGAGTTTCGCGTGAGGGAGTTGACGGGCTGTAAGTAAGGCCCTCCCGGGCGATCGGTTTGCCCTTGGCGGAGGATTTGTCGGAGGCGCCGGCAAGATGGGACGCGCGCCACGAAAAAAGGCGACCCCAGTTGCGTGGGATCGCCTTCCGACGGTCTGGGTCTCACTTTCGTGAAAACCATCGGTCGCGGCGGTGCTCGGTGGCAGGTCCTAATTGACGCTGTCGGAGAGTTCCTTACCGGGCTTGAACTTTACCTGGTTCTTGGCGGCGATCTGGATCGTCTTGCCGTTCGACGGGTTGCGGCCTTCGCGGGCGGGACGGTGGTTGAGCGAGAAGGTGCCGAAGCCGACGAGGGTTACCTTGTCGTTGTCCTTGAGGGTCTCCCCTATGGCTTCGAGGGCGGCGTTGAGGGCGTCGGTGGCTTGGGCTTTCGAAAGACCGGCCTTTTCCGTGATCTTAGATACGAGGTCTCCTTTGTTCATGTGAGGGTTTTTTGATTTAAACGGCGGCAAGATTAAACGCCTATTCCGTTAATCCAAACGTGAGGCAAACTGGCGGCGTTTTTGGTGGAAAAGTAGAGCCCTACGGCATTCCCGCTCCCGCGCGCCTGCCCCGGTCGACAATCTTGCACTTCTATATCATCACTCGCAACCGTTATATGTTCACCTCGAAAGAAAGTTGTTCCCGCGCCTTGCGAAGGGTTTATCCCTTGTCGCTGGTACTGCTCCTGGCCACTGCCAGCGTGGTCGCGCCAGGTTGCTCACGCAAATCCGGGTGCCCCGTCAATGACCCGGCGACGATGGAGACCGATAAGAATGGAAACTTCAAAGGCAGTAAAACGGGTAGCGATCTATTCCCGAAAGACATGCGTAAGCGTATGAAAAAGAGTTAGTTAAGGCACTCTTCGCTCCCGCCTCGTAATTATGTCCCCCAGGTCGCCACTGGGGCCGCCTACCGCTCCGGGTCAACCCCCCAAAGCTGCCGACGTTGTACTCACTCGCGCCAGTGGCTATCCTCATAGCTCGCGCGGACCCACAGGCATGAAGAAGACCATACTCATCGGCGGTGGCTCGGGCCTCATTGGCACGCGACTCGCCCAACTCCTCAGCGACCGCGGTGACGACGTTCGCCTCCTTAGTCGTTCGCCACGCGAAATCGAGGACTACCCTTCCTACGACTGGGACGCCAAGGCCGGGACACTCGCCCCGGACGCCCTCGACGGCGTCACCCACGTCGTCAATCTCGCCGGCGCCGGTATCGCCGATGGCCGTTGGACCAGCCGCCGCAAGCGCGCCGTCATCGAGAGCCGCACGCAAACCACCGCCCTCCTCGCCCGCGCTATCCGCGAGCGCGGCAGCGGGGTCGAGGCCTTCGTCAGCGCAGGCGCCATTGGCTACTACGGCAATCGCGGCGAGCGCCTCCTGACGGAAGGCGACCGCCCCGGCGAGGGTTTCCTGAGCGAGAGCACGATCCTCTGGGAGCGAGCCGTCGGCGAGCTCGCGGGCCAGACCGGCGTGCGGACCGTTGTCCTGCGTACCGGGATCGTCCTGGCGGACCACGGGGGCGCCCTCGAGAAGATGCTGCTGACCGCGCGCCTCGGGCTCTCGGGTTACTTCGGGGACGGCAGCCAGTGGTATTCGTGGATCCACCTCGATGACATCTGCCGCATGTACGTCGCCGCCGTCGACGACGACCGCTTCGCGGGACCCGTCAATGCGGTAGCCCCTGAGCCGGCGCGCAACAAACACCTCGCGCAGGTTTTAGCGGAAGCCCTCCCCAATCCAGCTGTCGCCGTGCCCGTTCCGGCCCTCGCCCTCAGACTCGCCCTCGGGGAGATGAGCCATACTGTGCTTGACTCGACGCGGGTGAGCGACGAACTCGTGCGGGAGACCTTAGGCTTCACGCACGACTTCCCCACCTTGCGTTCGGCCCTCGAGCACCTCGTCGGCGCTTCGGAGTCGGCCCCGGCGGCCTAGCTGCCGGCCTACCCGGTTCTCTCCTTCGACGCCGCGGCCGTATCGCACGACGGCGCGATACGTACCGACCGACGCATGACCGTGGACGTTCCGGGACCGGGAAAAAACAGAAGGGTTTAACTACGGAAGACCTCGATCTCCTTCGACTCGACTACAAGGTCCGTAAAACGACCCTTGTAGCGCGTCGCCTTTACGATGTGGTTGTCGATCCAGTGGTAGTTGCCGCCGCGGGGCTTGTCCATTAGGAGTCCATGGTACTTAAAGCCGTGGCGGTCGAGCCACTCGATCGTGATGTCGCGCTGGTCGGAGGTGCGGCTCGTGAAGAAGGTGATGATGTGGCCCTCGTCGAACCACTTATTGACCATCTCGAGGGCGTCGGCGTACGGGAGCACGGTGCTCATGCGCGCGGGCTCCTCGTTGGGGACGTCGTCGCACACGGTGCCGTCGATGTCGACGAGGAAGTTCTTCGTATTCTCGTCGAGGACGGGGCTGATGGTCTCGCCCTTCTCGTTGAAGGCTACGTGGAGGTCTTTGCTCGGCATGTCGGACGGGTGTTTTTGGGCTCGGCGCGCGCGCTCGGGAGTGCAAAGGACGTAAAGTCAGCGGGAACGGGGGGCGTGTTTTGGCGAAAGCCTAATCGAAACGTAGGTAGCGCCCCGGATTTATGGGCTGGCCGCGGTGCCACAACTCGATGTGGACGTGTGGTCCGTCGCTGTGGGTGCCGGTGTTGCCGATGATCGCGATCGCCTCCCCGGCGCGCACGAAATCCCCGGTGCGCTTCAGCAAACTCGCGTTGTGTTTGTAGAAACTTAGGAGGTTGCCCGGGTGCTGGATCGCGATCACGTTGCCGGTCTCCATCGAGTAGCCGGCCTCGACCACGTAACCGTCGAGCACGGTCTTGACCGGCGACCCCGACGGCGCCACGACGTCGACCCCGAAGTGGCGACCGGTCGGGTCGAAGCCGCCGGAGACGCTCCCGTCGATCGGGCTCGCCAGGCGCATCTGGTCGATCGGCAGGCCTACCTCCACCGCCGAGGCTCCGGCCCGCGACCGTCCGGTGGCCACCTCCTCGCGCAGGAGCTCGTCCTCGGGGATGCGCTCGACGGTCTTCGCGCTGTCGGCGTCGGGGAGGTACTCCGCGGCGGCCTCGTTGTAGCTCTCGACGTCGCCAACCAGGACGCGCTGCATGTTGGTGGTGAATTTCTCGTTGGCCGCCATCATGCCCTCGATCTCGCGCAGGCGCCGGTTGAGCCGCACCACCTCCTTGCGGTCGTCGGCCTGCCCGTAGCCCGGCACGTGCTTACGCAGGGGCGTGAGGGCGACGAGCGCGAAGAAGAACATCCCCAACAGCAGCAGTAACCCGATCGCCAACGAGAGCAGGTTGGCGATATTGACGCTGTACACGCCCGACACCTCGAAGGTCTCCTCGCGCTTGACCGTGACGCGGAACGGGCGGAAGAGTGTGGTGCGGAGCTGGTGCCAGCGAGAGGGCATGGGCGCGGGGCGGAGGATGGGGAGCGCAAAGGTAGGCGAGGCCGTGGACAGGGGTTCTTTTGCCGCTTTCTACGCTTCGCTCACGCACCACACCCACCTCCTGAATCGTTTCGCAACTTTCCAAGGCCTTAATTCGGTATAAGCTTTGACCTGTCCACGTATGCCTGTCCCTACCGCGGCACGCCGCCCGTCGACGATTCTGCTGATGTTGGTGAGCGTCCTCCTGCTTGGCGCCGCCTGCCGCAAGGAGACGCGACTCTACGGGGAGCGCAAACCGATCGGCAAGCTCTACCACAGCTTTACGGCGCGCTACAATGGCTACTTTAACGCCAAAGAACTCCTCGTAGAAGCGGAGGACCAACTCGAAGAATCCAGCATCCCGGAGTACGGCGAACTGCTGCCGATCTACCCCGCTTACACGGCCGCCAACCCGTCGTCGGCCGCGCCCTTGCTCGACAAATCGATGCAGAAGGTGTCGATGATGGTCACTATCCACCGCCCGAGCGCCTATGAGGACGACGGGTACCTGCTGCTCGGCCGCGCGCAACTCCTCAAGCAGGACTACGAGGCCGCCGAGCACACCTTCGAGTATTCGGCCGCCGACTTCACGCCCGAAAACAAGGCCGCCCGCCTCAAACGTATCGAGCGGAAGCGCATCGCCGACGAGAAAAAGCAGGACAAAGAGGACGGGGTCCGCAACGCCCCGCAGCGCCGCAAGTCCTCCTCGAGCACCCGCCGCAAGTCCGCGCCGTCCTCGCGCAAGAAGTCGTCGAGCCGTAAGAAGGGCAGGGGGAAGAAGAAGAGCAGTGCGCCTGCCCGCGGCGCCTCGACCCGCAGCAAACCCAAGCTCGACGGGGCCCCCGCAACGCCGACCCGCGCGACCGTGAGTGCCAAAGACAAAAAGCTACCTAAGAAAAAGAAGGCCAAGACCCAATCCGAGATGGCCCGCGAGCAACGCGAGGCCCGCCTCGCCGCCGAGAAAGAAACGCTGAAGGAGGAGCAGCGCGCCGAGCGCGACGCCGAGCGCGACGGCGCGAAGGCCGCCTACGCTGAGGAGAAGGCCGATCTCGCCGCCGAGAAGATGGCCGAGGAAGTGGCCGCCAGTGACGTTCCCGACCTCGACGGCGCACTCCTTGACGGCGAGGGCCTCGCCGCCGTCACCAACGCCGAGAAGCGCCCGAAGCACGGCCCTTTCGTCCACGAGACCGCCAACCAGGACTTCGAGTACTGGATGGCGCGCACCTACATCGCCCGCGAGCGTTACATCGACGCCGAGCGCATACTCGGCAAACTGGCCCGTAGCGGTTCGACCTGGAAGCGGATCCGCCGCACGCTGCCGGCCACCTACGCCGACATGTACCTGAAGCGTGGTCAACTCAAAGAGGCCGTACCGTTCCTCGAGGACGCGATCGCGCTCACGAAGGACAAGTCCGACCGGGCGCGCTACGCCTACGTCCTGGGGCAGGTCCAGCAGCGGCTCGGCAATCCGAAGCCCGCCATCGCGAGCTTCCAGCGCGTCGTGAAGCTCAAACCGGCCTTCGACATGGCCTTCAACGCACAGCTCAACCTCCTCACCACCGGCTATAAAGTAGGCCAGAACTCGGCCGCCAATACCCAGCGCGAACTCAAGAAAATGGTCAAGGAGGCGAAGTACGACCTGTACCGCGACCAGATCTACTACGAGATGGCCGACGTCGCGCTCGGCAACGGCGACCGCGACGAGGGGATCGGCTACATGCGCGAGTCGCTCGCCGCCAATACCGGCAACGCCCGCCAGGCCGCGCGTGGGTTCCGGCGCCTGGCGGACCTCTACTTCGAGGACGAGGACTTCGTGCTGGCGAGTAATTACTACGACTCGACGCTCCAGGTGCTCCCCAACACGGACCCGAGCTACGCCCAAGTGACGGCCTACCGCGACAACCTCAAGCCGATCGCCCTCAACCTCGCGGCGGTACAGCTGCAGGATAGCCTGCTTACGATCGCGGCTATGGACCCGAAAGACCAGCGCGAGCTCGCCGTGAAGATCGACAAAGACCGCCGCGAGGCCGCCCTCGCCGCCGCCATCGCCCAGAGTCGCCAGGCGGCCTCGCAGACGCCGACCCGCGACGCTGGCGCCG
>JBGTKC010000056.1:0-4007 GCA_041744755.1 Saprospiraceae bacterium | reverse complement strand
CGCAGCCGACCGCAAAGCAGCCGCCGAGGCCAAGGCGGCCGCCCTCAAGGCCTCGACCGGGAGCCTATTCAACGGTGGCGAAGGCGCCGGCGGCGGGAAGGGCAGCACCGGGAAGTCGGGCAACCAAGGTGACCCCAACGGTGACCCGAACGCCAGCCGCACCACGGGTCTTAGCTCCGGGGGTACCGGCAACGTCGGCGGCGGTCTCGGCAACCGCGGGGTGGTGTCTAGCCCGAAGATCAATGACAGCTCTCAGGAGGCCGGTAAGGTGGTGATCTCGGTCTGCGTCGACGCTAGCGGGAAGGTTACCCGGGCCGACTACACGCAGCGCGGTAGCACCACCTCGAGCCCGCGCCTCGTCGAGCTCGCCAAGCGAAACGCGGCCAGCTACCGGTTTACCGCCGGGCAGGCCGACGAGCAGTGCGGCAACATCACCTACGAATTCGTGGTGCAGTAAGCGGAGTTGATCCGCTTATTTGCGGACATGAAGCCAGGCTACGCCGAGACCGTAGAGTACCTCTTCGGCTTGTTGCCGATGTACCAGCGCACGGGCGCCTTCGTCGGGAAATTCGACCTCGCCAAGACCCACGAACTCCTACACGCGCTTGGCAATCCACACGCCGGGAAGCGCTTCATCCACGTGGCCGGCACCAACGGCAAAGGATCGGTGAGCCACGCGCTCGCCTCGCTCTCCACCGCAGCCGGCCTCCGGACCGGACTCTACACCAGCCCCCATTACGTCGACTACCGCGAGCGCATCCGCATCGACGGCGAGATGATCGCGGAGGAGTGGGTCGTCGACTTCGTGGCCGAACACCGGCGGCTGATCGAGCGCACGCAAGCCTCTTTCTTCGAGTTTACTGTCGCGATGGCGTTCGCGTACTTCGCCGCGCAAGAGGTGGATTTGGCCGTGGTAGAAGTCGGTCTGGGCGGTCGACTTGACTCGACCAACGTCATCACGCCGATGCTTTCGGTGATCACCAACATCGGGCTCGACCACACCGACGTGCTCGGTGACACGCTCGAGTTGATCGCGGCCGAGAAGGCGGGAATTGTTAAGCCCGGTGTCCCGGTCGTGATCGGACGTTACCAGCCCGAGACCTGGCCGGTGTTCGAGGGTTTTGCCGGAAGGCTCGACGCCGAACTTCACCTCGCCACCGACCTGATCGAGATGCGGGAAGACGAGCGAACTTTCTACTTCCAGTACGCCCCTGCCAGCGAGTACCGGTTGTGGGAGGTTTTGGCGAAAGCCGAACTCAGCATCCGCGGACCCTTCGCCCGTGAGAACGTGACCACCGCCCTGGCCGCGTACGAGGTCTTGCGGGCCAGAGGGGATTGGTGCGCACGGCCGGACTACACAGCGCTATACCAGATGGAGCAGCTGTCCGGCTACCAGGGGCGGTACGTCAGCTTTCGCCAAAACCCGAACGTCGCTCGTGTCATCGCCGATGCCGGACACAATCCGGACGGCTGGGCGGGTGTAGTGCCAGCGGTGGTCTCGGAGGCTGCGGGGGCGACCGTGCACGTCGTGTGTGGGTTCGTGAAAGGAAAGGACCCACGGCAATTCGTGCGACTCTGGCCGGCCACAGCGCTGATCTACGTCGGTCTGCTCGACCTACCGCGCGCGCAGCCCCTCGACGAGACGATCGAGACCCTCCGAGGCAGCGCTCAGGTCATCAATTCCTACCTGAGCATCGCTTTGGCGTACCGAGCAGCCCAGAACGCGGCTGCCCCCAACGAAACGATCTTCGTCGGGGGCAGCAGTTTTGTGGTGGGGGAGTGGATGAAGGAACGGTAATGGAGGCCGCGTCTGTTGAGTGCCAAATGCACGATCCGCACTACGCGCACCTGCCCCTTAACTCCCCGCCGCCTGCTTCATCTCGACCAAGATCGCGTCAGCGTCCTTGAAGCCGGGACTGATCATGATGCGCTCCATGTTGCCGTTGAGGTACACGACGCTCGGGTAGCTGAGGCGACCGTCGAGCAAGCTCGCGGCCAGGGCGTGCACACCGCGCTGGCCGGTCTTCTGGAAGGTAAAGGTGGTGCCGTCGTAGACAATATCACCTTTCTGCTCGGCGTCGAACTTGACGGCGTAGAAGTTGTCGGCAACGAATTGCACGACCTTCGGGTCCTTGAAAGTGGTCGCGTCCATGCGCTTGCACCACCCGCACCAGTCGGTGTATACGTCGATGAAGAGAGGCTTTGGGTTGGCCGTATTGGCCTGGACGGCCTGCTCCCAGGTCATCCACTGGATGTCGACAGCTTCGGTGAGGGAGGAGGCACTCGGCGCAAGGTCGGCCTCGGAAAGTGAGGGAGAGAGGGTTGTGTAGGCTACGCCGGCGGTGGCGACGGCACCCACGACGAGGGCGATGAGGAGACGGCTCATGGTTGGGAGGGTTTTCACGGTATCAAAGTTGGGTACAAATAACGTGCTGGGCTGTTAAGCGGATGTCATCGCTGGTGGCGGTTTGTCACAAGGTGGCCCAGGGGCCGTTAGTCGCACCGAAACTTATTACTTTCGCCGCCCGAAACCGCAGCCATGAAGCTTGCCCTCCTCATCATCGCCGGGCTCTTGCCCGCCATTTCTTTCGCTCAAATGGATTCGCTCTCCTACAACCTCGGCATCCTCCTCGCCAACTCGGTTAGGTCGCAGGGACTCCCGGTCGCCAACCAAGACGACTTCGTCAAAGGCTTCAAGGCCACCCTCGACGGGAAAACCACGGACGAGGACCTTGACAGGGCCCAGAGCGCTATCCAGAACCACATGCAAACAGCCGAAATGTCTAAGTCACAAGCCTCCAAGTCCGAAGGGACCGCCTTCCTCGCCAAGAACGGCGACCGCGCCGAAGTCACCACAACCGTCTCGGGCCTCCAGTACGAGGTGCTGAAGGAAGGCGAGGGCACGAGCCCCAAGGCCACCGACAAGGTAACCGTCCACTACACCGGCAAAAATCTCGACGGTTCGGTATTCGACTCCAGCGTCGAGCGCGGGCAGCCGGCCACGTTCGGCCTCAACCAGGTCATCTCCGGGTGGACTGAGGGCGTGCAACTCATGAAGCCCGGTGCCAAGTACCGTTTCTACATCCCAAGCGACCTCGCGTACGGCGAGCGCGGCGCCGGCAGTGATATCGCGCCCGGAGCCACGTTGATCTTCGACGTCGAGTTGATCTCGGTCAATTAGGAAATTTCCAATTGACAATTTTCAATGTGCTCTGGAGGCCGGTGTTAGCATGAGCTAGCGGCGCTCAGGGCACATTGTCGTTTTGGCGAAAGCCCCCGGTGCAAACGCCTAATGGGCCTTCGCAGTAGCGCATGATACATTGAAAATCGATCATTGACAATTCCCTCCCTTTGCGCATTGACATTATCTCGCTCCAGCCGCAGCTGCTCGAAGGTCCTTTTGCCCATTCGATCCTCCGGCGAGCGCAGGACAAGGGGCTGCTCGAGGTGGTGGTACACGACCTGCGGCCCTACGGTAGCGGCAGGCACCTCGTCCTGGACGACTATGCCTTCGGCGGGGGCGCAGGCATGGTCATGAAGCTGGAGCCACTCGTCGCCCTCACAGAAGAGCTTCAGGCCGAGCGGACCTAT
Source organism: Saprospiraceae bacterium (assembly GCA_041744755.1). GTDB lineage: Bacteria > Bacteroidota > Bacteroidia > Chitinophagales > Saprospiraceae > CALDTK01. Next base: position 416 of record JBGTKC010000056.1, on the reverse strand, counting down.
GACGAGGTAATATTCTTGACGCCCGATGGGGAGACGCTCCGTCAGCCGCGCTGTAATGCACTGAGCTTGCGCCAAAACCTACTGCTGGTCTGCGGGCACTACAAGGGGATCGACCAGCGGTACCGCGATCACTTCGTTACGCTCGAATTGAGCCTCGGGGACTACGTCTTGAGTGGCGGTGAGCTGGCGGCGGCCGTACTCACGGATGCGATCGGTCGCCTGTTGCCGGGTGTGCTCAACGACGAAACGAGTGCGCTGAGTGATTCATTCCAGGACGATCTTCTGGCGCCGCCGGTCTACACCCGACCGAGGGAGTTTCGTGGTTGGGAGGTGCCGGAGATCCTCTTGAGCGGTGACCTCGGCAAGATCGACGACTGGCGCCACGAGGAGTCCCTGCGGCATACCAAGGAGCGGCG
>JBGTKC010000055.1:0-2021 GCA_041744755.1 Saprospiraceae bacterium | reverse complement strand
CGGAGCGCAGTGGCATTTTTTTTGCATACCCCTTAATAGGTACAAATGGACGCCTGACGGTTGATATGCACTTTTTAAACTGATCTACAGCAATCTACACATTTTGAAATTTGTGGGCTGCCAATTTCGTGTCACACCCGTTGCATAAGCCCCAGCTACTTTCGCCCCTCCACAAAGCTACACCGCATGATGCGTCTCTTGACACTCCTCCTGGTCGGCACGACTCTCTCCGTATCGCTGTTCGGGCAGCAACTCCAAATCTCGGTCGACCGGCCCCTGCGCAACTACCAAGTCGGCGAGACGATCGTGTTCAAGTTCGAGAGCGCGCTGCGGGGCCCGCTCACCTACCGCATCGGCTACGCGGAGAAGACCGGCCTCCCCACCACGGCAACGGTCGACTACTACGGCGGCGTGCTCGAGATAAAGTACCCCACCAAGGTCGCGTCCTTCCTCCTGCTCAAGGTCCAACTCGCCGGCCAGACGGCAGAGTTCGGTGTGGCCGTCGGGCGGGACGAGATCAAGGCCCTCGCCGAGGAGCCGGGCGACTTCGATGCGTTTTGGACGCGGCAAAAGGGTAAGCTCGCCGGGGTGCCGCTGGACCTGAGGACCGAGAAGATCGGCGAGAGTGACCTGTCGACGAGCTACCGCTTCAGCGCCGCCCAGATCGACGGCCGCCGCGTGTACGGCTACTATGTCATCCCGAAGGGCGGCGGCGCCAAGCCGGCCTCCCTGCGGATCCCACCGTACGGCGAGTCCGCGAACATCGTCTCCCCCGACACGGAGCTCGCCGAGAAAGCCAACATGGTGGCCTTCTCGATCACGATCCACAACGCCCCCGTCTCGCAGCAGGATCCCCGGGCTTACGAGCCGAACGACCCGCGGGACCCGGAGAAGATCTACTACCGCTACGCCGTGCTGGCGGCTATCCGCGCGATCGACGTGCTGGCGACACAGGCGGAGTGGAACAAGAAGGACTTACTCGTGTACGGCGATAGCCAGGGCGGCGGCCTGTCGATCCTCACGGCCGGCCTGGACAAGCGCGTCACGCTCCTCATTGAGAGCGTCGGGGCCCTGAGCCAACTCAACGGCGAGAAGTTCGACCAACCGAGCGGCTTCCCGTACTACCTCACGGCCGCCGAGGACGCCTACGGGGCCACTGGCGTCGAGCAGGCCAGCCGCGCCGTTAAATACTACGACGCCATCTACGCGGCGCGCCGCTTCACGGGGCCGAGCATGCACTACAGCAACTACCTCGACGCGGTCTGCCCGCCGGCGACGGTCTACGCGGCGATCAACGCGGTGGCCGGTCCGAAGGTCGTCCTCCACAGCTTTAACCTCGGGCACCTTAACCCGCCGACGATGTTCGAGGACATCTTCAACTTCGCGCGCCTCCACTTCGAGGGCGCCCGTAAGCCTCCCTTCATCTACGCATCCAAGCGCGTCGGGCACGTTATCGACGCAGGGCCAGCAGCGGTGACGAAGATCGGGCAGGCCGTCACCCTCACCGGGCAGGCCGGCGACAATGGTCTCTCGCTCGGGGCCGGGTGGGCGGTTCAGTGGGAGAAGGTGAGTGGCCCGGGCGCGGTCACCTTCGGGAGTCCCAAGACCCTCGTCACGACGGCGGCCTTCTCGGCGGCGGGCACGTACGTCCTGCGGCTCCAGGTCACCGACCCCTACTCCGACAATCCCCGGGTTTACGTGTTGCTCAGCGACGAGGTGACCGTGACGGTGGGCCAGGGCACGAGCGCAGTCACGGACCCGCTCGGCACGCTCGACCGCGCGCAGGTGTACCCGAACCCGGCCTCGACCTACCTCGACGTGGCGGCCGATTTTAGCGCCGCCGACGAGATCCGCATCGAGCTCTACGACGCCATCGGGCGTGTGGTCGAGCGCCGTGGACCCTTTGCCGTGAGCGCCGACCGGCCCGAGCTCCGGGAGCGTTTCGCGGTTACGACCCTGGCGAGCGGCGATTACGTGCTGGTGCTGTCGGGCCGCCGCGGTGCCTACAGCCAGTTCGTGAC
>JBGTKC010000054.1:0-8964 GCA_041744755.1 Saprospiraceae bacterium | reverse complement strand
CAGCGCGCGAAGCTCGACGGGGTCGATAATCCCCAGCGCCTACGGGGCTTCGGGAAGTCCATCCTACTGCAGGGCGCGGCCCTGATGCTATTTGACTTAACCGCCTACCGACACCTCCACCGCTCGGAGGCGATGGTGAGCGTAAGTCCGGGCGGGGTGCGGGTCACGATGCCTATCGGGCGGTAGCCCTCCGGCCGGTTCGCCCATCACCTCAAGCCCACCACCACCTCCTTCCGAACCCAGCCCTCGACATCCCCAGCGCCACTAAAGTCAATCGTCAAGGTCTGCCCTTCGAGCTTCCCGCCCGTCACCTTCCCCGCCGCCCGGTCCGTGACCAGCGTCAGCACGTGCGTCATCCCCGTGCGCCCCTCCACTGTCAGCTTCAGGCCAGCATCGCTCGCCTCCGAGCGGAGCACGCGGATCTGGCCATTGCTCGCGCCCGCCTCCGCCGGGACTTGCATCACCGTTACATCCGAGCCGCGGCGCGTGAGGTCGTAGGTGATCTCGGTGTCGCCGTCGGCTGTGGCCTCGACTTCCAAGAGCTGGATATCGCCCAAACGAATGGTCTTGGCCTGCACGAGGCGACCATCGACGCGCACGGCGGCTACTTGCGCGTCGAGCGGGAAGGCTGTGGCTACATGTATGGTTTTGCCTCGCGCGCCCTGCACCTGGACTACGTAGCTGTGCGCACCACCCGCAGAGGTCACCCTTCGAATAACGACATCAGCCAATACTTCACCCACTGGCAGCTTGCTCACCCGCACCGAGTCCCAGTCCGCAGGTAGTTTTGGCGAAAGCCGCAGCGTCTTACCGCCGTCTTGCACCTCGACGCCGAGCATGCCGCGCAACAGCGGACTCGCCACCATCGCCTCACTCCAGGCCTGGTGGTGACTCGAGCGTCCGAAGGCCGTGTTGAAATCGCCCGACAGGAGCTCCGTCACGTAGCCGAGCGCGTCTTGCCTGGTGAGCAGGGCCGTGGCCATCAGGCCCTGGTAGCCGACGTGCGGGCGGCCGTAGGTGTAGGCCCCCATCGAGGTCCAGCCGGTGAAAAGTGGCCAGACCGACCCATTGTGGTAGGCCATCGGGTCGTAGAGTTTAGAGTTCTTATCGAGGATGCGCGCCCCCCAGTCTGTGCTCACCGCGCCGCGCCCGTAGGCGGTGATGACTTGTTGCGCACGTGTCGAGTCCAACAGACCCCACCACAGCGGCACGCCCTGGAGGGCGGTGTTCTCGGCCACGACCCGCGGTTTGCCCTTGAAGCCTTTGGCATCCTCGAAGGTGGTGTTGTTGGCCTTGTTGTCGGCCTCGCTCACGGGGCGTTTGATCTCGCTGAGGTTGGGCGCCTCGGCGAAGGCCGTGCTCATGGCGTAGTAGCCGTCCTTTTGCCAGAGGATGTCCTCGACGGCCTTGAGGGTGCGCGCGGCGGCGGCGGTGTAGCCCGTGGCCTCGGCCGCCGGGCTGCCCATGGCGCCGGCCATCTCCGCCATGTCCCGGCTCGCCTGCACGAAGACGCCCTGGAGGTACAACTCCTCGTGCGGCGGGTACAGGAGGCCGCCCTCGATCCAGGCATGTCCGACGCCCGAGTTCTCGTAAAAGTGATTGCCGTCGGTATCCGTGCTCGCGTGAAACTCGTACGCCTTCTCGGCGGCGGGCCACAGCTTTCGCAAAAACTCGATGTCACCCGTGTGCCTATAGTAGTCGGCGAGCACGATGATGAACAGCGGCGTGCCGTCGGCCGAGGCCCAGGCGTATGGCAAAGTATTGAACCAGTCGAGCTTGTCGGCCGACTGCGAGACCTCGTGCGGGATCTTGCCGTCGGCCCGCTGATATTTAGCTAAAAATTCCAGTGCCTGCCGAGTCGTCGCCAAATCCCCGACGGCCGTAGACCCGAGCGCCGTCCACATCGCGTCGCGCCCGAAAAACCACGCGAAGCCCGGTCGCTCGCTGTTCCCGGAGGTGCGGTAGCCAGCCACCAGTCCCGTACCGAGCGTCGGATTGGTGACCACGCTCTTGTCCATCCCGATCTTCGCCCACTGGTAAGCCTCGTTGAGGCGCGCGTCGGGCGTGGTGACCTGCACGGTAGACTCGAGTTGTCGGTAGTGCTCGACCGTTGACGCGTACAAGGTTTTGGCGGAAGCTAACAGCCGATCGTACGTCGCCTCCGCATCCGCGCGCCCGGTCACGCTCCCCGCCGTAATGATCGGCACGAAGCCCGCCGCGGCTTGTTTTGGCGTAAGCCGTAAACTGAATTTGTTCGGCACATCCTTCGGCTCCTCCTGGTACGGCTGTACGCTCTCGTCGACGGCAGCCGGCGAGCCAATCAACCCATAATACGTCTGCGTTTCTTCGCCTGTGAAGTAGCGCCCCTTGTCGTAGTCGAAGCCGACGAAGCCCGTCATGAGTCCCGCCGGCCACATCAAGGAAAGGTCGGGCCGGAAGCTCATCGAGATCCTTAGCGTGCGACTCGTCTCGACGTCCAGCAGTTGGATCACGCCCATCTCATTGACGGGCGCGTAGATGATTTGGCGCACCGTGAAGGCCGGGTGCGTGTACACCAGCGTGGTGGCCTCGGGGCGCACCTCGATACGGCGCATGATTTCGGCACCGTCCACGGGCACGGGGTAGTCGTCGATGGCGAAGTGCAGCTCTGCGTCTTCGTAGATCTTAAGCGGGTAGACCCAGGCCTCGAAAGTGCGATTCTCGTAGCCGAAGACCGCCGCTTTACGACCTACCGCCTCGAAGAAGCTGCCGGCGTTGGTAGTGCGCGTAAGCACGGGTCCGGAGGCCGGCACATCGAAGCGGGGGATGGTCGGGCTCGCGGTGGAGGTCGTGGTTTGAGCTTTCGCTAAAACGAGGGACAGGCAGGCGAGGACGAGGAGGACTGGGCGCATGGTGGGGAAGGTAGCCCGTTGGGAGTGAGCGTTCAGAAGCTCGGTAGGCGATAGACCCGAGGCCTCACTCCGCCCGCACCACCACCGTCCGCGCCGAGGTCGCTCTCGAGCCACTCGTCTGCACCGGCCGAACGCGCACTCCAGCAGGTTTGGAGGTCTTTGTCGACGCTGAAATTAGCGTGGTGCCCGCTGAGGGTCGACGATGCCCGTGAGGGCTTCTGGTGGTTAAGCAACATCCACCCGACGTTGGTACCGCTCGCGACGGCTCCGGCGCGAGGCGAAGTACGTAGGGTAGTCGCCGTAGGCCTTGTTGGACCAAACTACGCCGTCGGCGTCGGAGTAGGTAGGCCACAGGTCCAGGCGGCCCTCGAGGTTATTTTTTCGCCCACCACCATAATCGACACCTGCCACTAGGCTCTGGTGTAGTCGGCGAACGTAGCGCCGTGACCCGCCCCCCGCGCGAAGCCGCCCGGCTTGTAGGCAAATTGGTTGTGGGACTGTCACTGGAGATTCCTGAGCGGATCCTCGCTCACGTACACCCCGGCGGGGTAGCCGCTAAAGTTTGTGCCGGGCGCGGCGTGCTGGAGGTAGTACCTCTTGGCGCGCTTCGTGACCCAGACCCCTCAACGAAGGTCTTAAGGAAGGTATGGTCGTTGTACTCCCCGAAGCGCTCGAAGTATACCCGCTACGATTGAGGAGCGCACATGGATTTTGACTAACGGGCAGCGGGGTCTACGCCCCCTCCCACCGCCTCGGCAACCCGTGCCGCTCGGCCGAGCCCCGCAACTGCGGCGTGTCGTGAATGACGATCAGCACCTCGTTGAGCTGCGGCTGGAACTCTAACCAGAGGTCCGGATGCAGCTTGCTGGCCTTGTTCATCACCGTCACGAGGCGCTTCACGATGTACTCCGCGAACTTGTCCCACCTGTCGGATGAGGAGTAGCGCTTCTGCATTCGACGGAGGTGGTGGTCGAGCGCCGTGTACATCGCCTCCACCCAGAGTTGCACCTCGCCGAGCTTGTCCTTCGTGACGCGGACGTGCTTCGTGATCTGCCCGCTCACGTAGCGGAGCTGCATCATGAGCTCGCCCGGGCTGATGCCGTAGGCCTTGTCGAGGGCGGCGGCGATGTACTCGCGCACCTCGGCGGCGCGATCGTCGGTGGCGGCAGCGGTAGCGGCGGGCGTCGCGGCCTCGAGGTGCTGGAAGCTGAGTTGCTCGACCAGCATCGGGTCTTTCGCGATGAGGCGCAGCAAGAGCTTGTCCTTTTCCTTGATCGGCAGGGCCAGGAGCATGGCTTTCTGCTCGGCGGTGAGTTTGGTGCGGGCCATGGCGGGAAGGTCGGGCGGGTTTTCTTCGCGTCCCAAATCTCTCGTCCCCTTGCGCATCGCCATCAACGCCCGCCTCGTCGCCGGCCAGCCGTTGGAGGGCATGGGCCGCTATGTAGTCGAGGTCACGCGCCAGCTGATGCAGCGCTTCCCGGAGGCGGAATTCCTGCTGCTCACTGATCGCGCAGGCGAGATGCCGGCGTTCCCGCGGGCTTACGAGTGCAGGGTCGTCTACCCGTCCGCGCGGCACCCCGCGCTTTTCTACCTGTGGTACGAGTGGGCCGTGCCGCGGGCCTTGCGGAAGTGGCGGGCGGACGTGTTCGTGAGCCTCGACAACTTTTGTTCGCTGCGTACCCCCGTGCCGACGGTGCTGGCTGTCCACGACCTCGTTTACCTCCATCATCCCGCGGCCATGAGTCGCCTCCAGCTGGCCTACTACCGCCGTTTTATGCCACGGTACGTGAGACGCGCGGAGCGCTTGCTAACCGTTTCAGAAGCTACTAAAGCAGATCTAGTGCAGGCTTACGGGCTTTCGCCAAAACAGGTCACGGTAGCCCCAAATGGCGTGCGCCCCCGCTTCACTCCGCTTTCCCTAAAACACGCCGATCAGGTCCGCACGTCCGTGACTGGCGGCGCGCCCTACTTCATCGCCGTCGGCTCGGTGCACCCACGCAAAAACATCGACGGCCTTATCCGCGCCTTCGATCGTTTTAGCGAAAGCGAAACCACTCGTCGAGGCCAGCACAGTCACAAACCGCAGGTCTCCCACCACCTCGTGATCGTCGGGCGCCTGGCCTGGCAGACCTCCGCCGTCGAGACCGCCCTCGACGCAAGTCCCCACCGCGACCGCATCCACCTCACGGGCTTCGTCGACGATGAGCGCCTCGGCGAACTCATCGCCGCCGCTGATGCCCTTGCGCTGTTATCGCTTTTCGAGGGTTTCGGCGTCCCCATCTTGGAGGCATTCGCCTGCGGCATCCCCGTCCTGGTGTCCGACCGCAGTTCCCTCCCCGAGGTCGCCGGACCAGGAGGGCTCACCGTCGACCCCACTGATACACCCGCCATCGCCGCCGCCCTCTCCCGCCTCGCTACAGAGCCCGACCTAAGGCAGGTTTTGGCGAAAGCCGGACGCGACCACGCCCAGCAATACACCTGGGAGCGCAGCGCAACCGTCATCGCCGAAGCCATCGCCGCCTGCCTGGCGGGGCCGCATTTCTCACTTTAAACTCTCCGTACTCTGGACTCTCCGCACGAGTACCCTACCCAGGACACCCCGCCTTCTTCTTGGGCGCCGCCGACTTATCGGCCTTGTTGAAGCCCTGCTTCGACGCCTTCTTGTAGTTGCGCGACTGCTTCTTGCGGGCAAACATCGTCTTGACAGCCGAGCCGCGTGTCTTGAGGAAAGTTCGTCGCCGCGACTTACGCGTCACCTTGCGGGCCTGGCGATTGCCGCCCGGCCACTTGTCGGAAGTAGCGCTGGCGTGCGTGATGTCGGCAAAGGAGAGCGGAAGCGCCTCGGCGAGCGGGTGCGCCTCCAGGGTCGGGCTTGCGCCAAAACTGCCTACACACAGGCCGGCGACGAGGATCAGTCGGGTAAGGAGCTTCATGCACGGGGCGGTGCAAAAAGGCTTCCGGGAAAGGCGAGTGGGATCAAGGGCGAGTTGAGCGGTCTGGAATCGAACGTCGGCGGTGGACATCGGGCGTTAGACGAGCGCTTACTTAAGATCGAAATTAATCTGCAGGACAAACGACACCCGGACCGGCTTCCCGCGCTGATACCCCGGCACCCAGGGCGATATGGAGGCAACGATCCGGCGCGCTTCGGCGTCGATGGTCGCGGTGGTAAACCTGGCGTTGGCCACATCGGTGATCCTCCCGTCCTTTTCGACGACGAACGATAGGAGTGTCTTTCCGACGTAACCTGCTGCCCGCGCAGAAGCGGGGTACTGTACGTTTGAATAGATGTACTTCAACATCTCCTCTTCCGCGCAAATCTTCAATTCGTGATTACTGGCCCCGGCCTGGGCCAGCTCCTCACAAATCGGGGAATCGTACCTCGGCATTTGCTCCAAAAGCTCTCCGTTCGGCAGTCGCCGCTCGGGGTCATCACTTTCGACATATACGTCGCCCTCGATTTTCGACTCCACAACCTTGCCCTTGACAGACCCCTTGCGGTAGGTGGTGCGCTGGACAGTGATCACCGGACCGGTAGTTCGCCCGGCGCTCAGGCGGGAGAGTGCCGTTTCGACCTCGGCTACTGATTGATTGTGGTTCGCGGTACCAGTCGAACTCCTCGGTCATCGCCCCGTAGCGAGTGACGCTGATCCACGTCTCTTCCCGACGCCCGTTCGCGTAGGTACCGTACGTAAGCGCCCGGCGGTCGGGCGTGTAAAACTGCGCGAAGCCCTCGGCACGGTACACGCGCGCCTTGATCTCGCTCACCGGAATGCGCGCGGTCGGAATGGTAGACTCCGGATAGATAACGCAGTAGAGCAGCCCCCCGCCGCCGAACGGCTCGAGGATCACGCCGCCGTCATCCGCAGCTACGATTCTTCCACCGAGTACACTACCTAATACTGCCGGCGGCTCGACGGAGGCCCCGAGGCGGATGATGCCGTCGGACGCCGCCTGCGCCGAGGCCTAGGAGGAGCCTATGACTCCGGCGAGCGACACGAATAGCGCTGACCACAGATTACTCTTAGCTCACCGTACGATTGATGTCGCGAAGATGGAGACTGCATACGCATCGCGCTCGGCTCTCCAGAACCCCAGCCGCCGCCCCAACGCCAACTGCCCAGTCCGGTACGGGGCCGCACTCCGCGCGGCCCCGTACCAACGTGTCGCGCATCTACGCCTCTTGTCTTGTGCGGCTCGGGACAGGGCGGGTGCCCATAGGAATTCGGTTGAGGCGAGCGTGACGGCGGCTGGAAGAGGCGGCGACCCACTCCGCCCGGACATAAAAAGGCCGAAACACAGCCCCGACTCACGTCCAAGCTATGCTTCGGCCTCGCAGTGGTTAGCCGCCTACTGGCTACCGCTTACCACGTCAAACTACGTGGCTCGTACTGGCTACGGAGTGGCTTACTCCGAGATGATTAACTTTTGCGGCTCCAGCTCGAGTGCGGGCACCGCCGCCACGTAAACCCCGGAGGGGATACCGGCGAGATCGAGGGAGATTTTAGACGTGCTTGCGTTGAGTGCCACCTTGCGGCGGGCTACCACGCGGCCAGCCAGGTCGCTCACGATAATCTCGGCGGTCTGCTGGGTCTCGACGGGGATCTCGAGGGCGAAGGTGATACTCTGCCCGGTGACAGCAGGGTTCGGATACATCCGCAGGTATTGAGTGTTGATATCGGTGGCCTGGAGGCCGCCTCCTACCACGACCAAGGCCTCATCGTCCTCGCGGACGCGTCCGACGGTGCCGTTGCCGGGGGTTGAGTCCACGTCGCGCTCGTCGGCGGTGGCTACCTCTCCGTAGGAAGAGTAGCCACTGGCGGACAGGCCGAAGTAATTAAGGGTCAATGTCGCGGACGCGCCCGACGCTAGGGTGCCCACTGTCCAAAGTTGGCTACCGTAGGAGGAGTACGTCCCCTGCGAGGCCTTAAACTCGCTACCGCCCGCGAGCACAGCGCCCGTCACGGTCGGCACGTCGACCGCAACTTCGGTAGCGACGGCGGCACTTCGGTTGGTGAGCGTGTAGGTCACGGCGTTCACGGTATAGCGACGTGGATTCGGCGAGGAACTCTCGACCTTCAGTTCGAGGTCGATAGTGCCGTCGCTCTGTACTCGACCGCAGTCCGGGGCGGCGCTGCCGTCGCCGCGGAGCTGGAGGACGCGTAGGCCTGCGGACGTGGCGGACGTGAAGACGAGATCGCCGCCCCGGGTCTCGAGTACGGGCGTCGGGGCGGCTTTTCCGCTACCGACGGTCCGACTGACGTTGAGCCTACTTGCGAGCGTTCCGTCGGGGGCGACCCAGAGGAGCTCCGACTGCATCACCGTGCTTCCCGCCGGTGTGCCGCTGTAGGCGACAAGGACCTTGCCGCCAACGAGTGGCAGGATACCTGCGATGTTGGTGGTCGCCGGCTGCGCGGTAGCGTTGAGGGCATTGGCCGAGATGTCGAACGCCGCGTTGGCCTCTGAGCCGTTGGCGGTGTTGAGCGCGCGGAGGTAGAGTCTGCTACCTTCTTTGCTCGCGACGTAGAGCCTGCTACCGTCGGTCGAGACCTCTGTATCGTAAGCGGCGTTGCCGACGTTCAGGCCTGCCACCACGGTGCGTCCCCAGACCAGGCGACCCGAGGCATCAACCCTCGCGAGGTCGTAGCCGGTAGCAGTCCGCGCCGCGAGGTAGACGTCGCCCGACTGGCCGACCGCCGCAACCTCGATCGAGGCATAGGCCTTCGATGTCCCCGGCACGAGGCTCGTGAATTGAGTAAAGGCGAAGTCTCCCTTCACGAGGCTCCCGCGGGCCACGAAGAGGCTCCGGCCAGAAGCGCCGGGCGCGGCGACGGTGCCCGTGACCACGTACTGCCCGGCGTAGGTCGTCAGGTCGCTGATAGTGACGTCCCCGAGGCCGGCGAGGGCAGTGGCGACGGGGACTTTATAGGTATTGAGGACGCTCCCATTCGGAGCCACAACCGCGACGGTGATCGTCTGGGTGGCCCCGCCCACGAACTGCACGCGGTACCGGTTCCCGTCGGGGAGCGGCTGGCTGTCGAAGGTCACGTTAGCGTTGGCCATACCGCCCTTG
>JBGTKC010000053.1:0-1993 GCA_041744755.1 Saprospiraceae bacterium | reverse complement strand
AAAGTCATTGGTGCCCGACTTGGTGGTCGCCGCGATGGTGCCGCCGCCCTGGCGCCCGAGCGTGACGTCGTAGTCGTTGGTCGAGATCTCGAACGAGCGCACGGCCTCCTGGCTGATCGTGTACGGACCGCGGCCGATCTCTCCGGCGGTGAGTTGGTTGCGGGCGTTGACGCCGTCGATGGTGACGTTGGTCGAGGTCCGCCGCTGGCCCCCGAGGTTGATCGAGCCCCCGCCCTGTAGGGGCGAGAGGCTCGTGAGCCTGGTGAAGTTACGGCCCTCGGTCGGGAGGTTCTGGATCTGAGCTGAGGTAATCTCGGTGGTGGCCCCGAAGCGGTCGACGCTGTTGCGTAGGCTGTTGGCGCTCACCGTCGCCGTCGACAGGAGTTGGTCCCCGGGCTCCAGGCTGAGGTCGATCTCGACCACGTCCCCCTGCGCCACGCGGATGCCGGTGCGCTCTTGTGGGGTGTAGCCGATGTACGACACCTCGAGGGCGTAGGGCCCGCCCAGGGGTACTTGCTGGATGCGGTAGTCGCCTTCGATGTCGGTTACGGTCCCGGTCGAGAAGCCGGTGCTGGCGTTGCGAATCATGACCGTGGCGCCAATCACGGGCTCGCCGGAGGCTTCGGTAATGGTACCGCGGAAAGTGGCGTTGGTGGCCTGGGCGAGCAGGCTGGCGCTTGCGGCGAGGCAAGTGAGGCTGAGCGCCAAAACCCGCACTAAGTGTATGGTGTAGTTCATATCGTTACCTTGGCTTTGTTGGTCACAAAGCTTGGGGGCGACACCGGCAGCGGATTGTTCGATTTTAACATCGTACCAAACCTTGGCCACGATTTAACCTGCGCTTAATCCGAGGTTTGACGTGAGTTATCGGCTATAACTTAGACTTGATAATATTCGGTTTACACCAAAACCATCTTTCGCAAAACCTAAATTACCTGCTGATTAATTTCCGCCGGCATTTGCCTTAACACCCGCGCCACCGTCTGCCGCGTCAAGCCGGTGAGTTGCCCGAGGTCAGTCTGCGAGAGGGCCGCGCGCGCATCGAGTCCCTGGTCGCGTAGCTCATCTACAAGCGTGCGCAGCCGCCGCTCGGCCGAGAACGCGGAGTTGCGGTAGAGGCGTGCCTCGGCCCTGGCCCACCGCGACACCATCAGCCGGACGAACCAGTCGTGTACCAGGGGTCGGCTCCGGAAGACCTCTTTGAAGCGATCGAGGTCGAACCCCAGCGCCGCCACGTCGGTGACCGCGCGCGCGAACTCCTGGAAGCGACCCCCGCCGAGGTAGGCGAGGTTACCGCAGAATTCCCCCGGGCCGATGACATCATAGACTGTCTCGGCGCCGGCCTCGTCGTAGCCGCCCACCTTCACGAAGCCCTCGCCGAGGATGTAAATCTCTCGCGGGGTGCTAGACGGCCAGTAGAGGTGGGTATTGCGCGCAAATTGGACCGGTTGCGCGAGGTCCCGCACTTCAGGCGGGAGCGTCGCGACCGCGGCTGGACAGACAGTTTTGGTGTTGGTGAGCATGGCCGTCCGGATTGACGGCAAGGTCGTAGTGGTGGGTAAGCGGAGTGTTACCGCTACATCAAGGCATGCCGGCGATCAGCATGTTTTTGCGAAAGCGTATAAACCGGAATGCGCGCGACGATCGACTGCACGCCGCTGCGCTATGACCGCTCGTTGGCTAACTTCACGCCATGCAAAACGCCGACCTCAAGCAGGCTCTCCTCCGCCGCATCGAGGCCATCGAAAGTGACGAGGAGATCCTCATTGTCGCCGGGGCCATAGGGGACGCGCTCCAAGCACCGCTATTCCCGCCGATGATGGCGCGCGAGGATGCGGCTTCGCTGTACACCGCGCAGGCGAGTACCGAGCCTGCCGACGCACCCGACACCGACCTCGACGAGGTGCTTGGCTACCGACCGAATGGCGAGGTGGTGACTATTCGCCAATCCGTGTCTGGTTGGGAGGCTGGTCTTGATGAGGTACTACATGGC
>JBGTKC010000052.1:0-9149 GCA_041744755.1 Saprospiraceae bacterium | reverse complement strand
CCCCGGCCTTACCTCTACCATGAAAGTCGCCGTCTACCGCCGGGCCCACTTTAACGCGGCGCACCGCCTCCACAACCCCGCCTGGTCGGACGAGCGCAACCGCGCCGTGTACGGGCCGTGCAACAACGCCAACTTCCACGGGCACAACTACGAACTCGAGGTCTGCGTGGCCGGCGAGGTCGATCCGGAGACCGGCTACGTGATCGACCTCGGTATCCTGAGCCAGCTCATCAAGACGGAGGTGGAGGATCGCTTCGACCACAAGAACTTAAATCTGGACGTGCCGGACTTCCGGGACCGGGTGCCGAGCGCGGAGTACATCGCGGTGGCGATCCACGATTATCTGCGGCCGCATATCGGAGCGCATTTGGAGCTTTCGCTAAAACTATGGGAGACGCCGCGCAATGCAGTGGGGTACCCGGTGTAAGAAGGGCGCCGGGGGCTGAATTGGCGAGCTGCGCCCTAGGCCCTGTGGTGAATTGTCAAATCGCAACACGACGGGCATCCTTCCCCCCACCTCCTTCGTTGTCCCAACGCCCCCACCCCCAGGCGCTTATGAAGCTTACCCCTTTACGCATCGCCTTTTTGCTTGTCCTGTGCCTTAGCGTTTTGCCGAAAGGCCTATCGGCCCAGACGCCAGCCCCCGCCCCCGGCAGTGACGCGACCGCCGGCGTCGGGACCATCAAGGGCTACGTCCGCGATGCGGGCAACGGCGAGACCCTGATCGGGGCCACCGTCCAGATTGCCGGGCAGACGGTGGGCACGACCACCAACGTGTACGGCTTTTACTCGCTGACGGTACCCAACGGGACCTACGAAGTGGTGGTGAGCTACCTCGGATACCAAACCATGCGGCGCAAGGTGACGCTGGCGCTCTCGGCGACGCAGGATTTTGAATTGCGAGAGTCCGGCCAACAACTCGTGGAGGTGGTCGTGACGGCGGAGGCGCAGGATGCGAACGTCGTGGACCGGCAGATGTCCATCGAGCGTCTGGACATCAATACCATTCAGAAAATGCCAGCGCTGCTGGGTGAGAAAGACATCTTGCGCGCGATCCAGCTGCTGCCGGGCGTGACCTCCGTGGGGGAGGGCGCGGCCGGCTTTAACGTGCGGGGCGGGTCGATCGACCAGAACCTGGTCTTGCTCGACGAGGCGCCGGTCTACAATTCGAGTCACCTGTTTGGCTTCTTCTCAGTATTTAATCCGGATGCCGTGAAGGGCGTCGAACTGTACAAGGGCGGGATTCCGGCGCGCTACGGCGGTAGGCTGTCGAGCATCCTGGACGTGCGGATGCGGGAGGGCAACAACAAGGCGCCCCAGGTGGACGGCGGCGTCGGGACCATCTTCTCGCGCCTAAGTGTCGAGGCGCCCATCGTAAAGGATAAGAGTAGCTTTTTGGTGGCCGGGCGCCGCTCGTACATCGACGTGCTCGCCAAGCCGTTTCTGTCCGGCAATCTCGCGGATACGAGACTGAGCTTTTACGACCTCACGGCGAAGACCAACTACAGGTTCTCCGACCGCGACCAGGTCTTCCTCTCGGGATACTTCGGGCGCGACGTATTCGGGATCGGCAACGCGGCGAGCTTCGACTGGGGCAACGCCACGGCTACCTTGCGGTGGAACCACCTGTTTAGCGACAAGCTGTTCGCAAATCTTACGGCTTACTACTCCGACTACGACTACGCGATCAAGTTCGGGGGCGACCGCGACGGCGAGGGCTTCGACTGGAACGCCTCAATCGTCAACCAGAGCGTCAAGCCGGAGGTGACGTGGTTCGTGTCGCCGAGGAACGTGGTGCGATTTGGTGGCCAGGTGATTCACTATCGGTTTGAACCTGCCAATGCCATTGCCGAAAGCCGCGGGGAGACGATCGACATCAGCCTGACCAATCAACGGGCACTGGAGTCGGCGGCTTTCATCGAGCAGGAGCTGTCCGTTTTGCCGCAAGGCCGACTGAAGCTCAACTACGGTTTGCGCGTGAGTCATTTCGCCTACCTCGGCGGGGGCGACGTGTACACGTTTGCGGACGGTATACCCGCGGGCATAAAGCGTCCACTGGTCAACGTGGAGTCGACCGAGCGCGGCGATGTGGTGAAGACCTACGCTAATCTGGAACCGCGCGCGAGTCTACAGTACCAGCTCGACGCCGTGAGTTCGGTCAAGGCCAGCTACCAGCGCACGGCGCAGTACATCCACTTGCTGAGCAATACCGTGGCCTCGGTGCCGCTCGATTTGTGGACCCCGAGCACGAACAACATCCGACCGCAGTTGGCTGATCAAGGCGCGATTGGGTACTTCCGTAATTTCACTGACAACATGTATCAGTTGTCGTTAGAGACGTACTACAAGAAGTTCTACCAACTGGTGGAGTACGTGGATGGGGCGGATTTGCAGTTAAATCAATTCGTCGAAGGGGAACTTGTTGAAGGGTCTGGGCGGGCGTACGGTTTTGAGATGCAAGTTCGCAAGGACAAGGGCCGTTTCTCGGGCTGGGTAGCGTATACGCTCGCGCGGACGGAGCGTCTGGTGCCGGGTGTTAATAATGGCGCTTACTATCCGACGCGCTTTGATCAGTTGCACAATTTCAGTGTGACGGCCTTTTACGACATCCGCAAACGGCTACAGGCGAGTGCCAACTTCGTCTACAATACCGGTACCCCGATCACACTGCCGAGCAGTGGCTATTCGCAGCTCGGCGGCTTGCTGTACATTCCAAATGTTGATAACAACGGACGTAATAACCGTCGCCTGCCAGACTACCACAGACTCGACGTGTCGGTGACGCTCGATGCGAAGCCAAATAAGAAAGACGGAACCGCCAAGCGCCTCACGGGCCAGTGGGTTTTCAGCGTCTACAATGTGTACAGCCGCCGCAATGCCTTCAACGTCTCTACCAAGCAGCGCGACGCTCGGCCGGCGCCGGGGCAGATCCCTGGTGTTTTTGCGGAACAACTGTCGGTGGTCGGGAATTTTGTGCCGGCGGTGAGTTACAACTTCAATATTAAGTAGGTATGAGATACTTATTTCTTCTCCTTCCCCTGTTCCTCTTTGCCGCCTGCGAGGACGAGGTCACGATCGATCCAGGTTTCGAGACACCACAGACCGTGGTGGACGCCTGGGTCACGACAGAGCCGGGCGAGCAGACCATTCGCCTCAGCCAGACGCAAAGCTTCTTCACGAGCGCCAATCCGCCGGGTATCGTCGGCGCTGAAGTGCGGGTGTGCGTGGGAGAGGCGCTACCGGTGTGCTACACTTTCGCAGACCAGGGCGACGGGCGTTACGTGTATGAGGTAGGTTTTGGCGAAAGCCTGGCCCAAGTGGGAGACAAGGTCGCGCTCATCGCTGAGCTGCCTTCCGGCAAAACGGTCATGGCCCTCACGCAAGTCTACCGCCCGGCGATCGTCGACTCCATAGGCTTCGCGTTCGAGGAGGAGCAACTGGGGCTCGACTCCGGCTACTACGCACAGATCTACGCGGTGGATCCCGTGGGCGTCGGCGACTTCTTCATGGTCCGCACGACCGTCAACGATACCTTTTCTAATCGTATCAATGAACTAGTCCTCGTGGCAGATGCGGCCTTCGGTCCGGGCACGTCGAGCGATGGTATTCCTTTCATCTTTCCGATACGCTTTGCGATCAATAGATCGGATTCTAGCGGAAGTATAATGTCCGTGATTCGGGGCGATACCTTTAGCGTGGACATCTGGTCGCTGAGCCCGCAGGCCTTCTTCTTCCTCGACGATGCGCGTACGCAAATTACCAATGGCGAGAGTCAACTCTTTAGTTTGCCGGTGTCGAATGTGCGGGGGAATGTGGTAGATAGTCAGACTGGCGAGGGGGTACTAGGGTTCTTTAACGTAGCGAAGGTGGTAAGTATCGGGAGGAAGTTTTAGTAGGCGCGCTTGGCTCGCTCGGCGAGTGCGCCTCCACGAGCGGCGCTCGCCCAGCGAGTCAAGCGCCGCTACTTCAACACCAGATCCCCAAAGCTCGAGTACAACACGAATTCAGCCTTGGGATTCGCACCGTGGTGGCCTTCCACTTTCTCGGTGGTGCTCTTGCTAATCTCCTTTACCATCGTGAAGCCACCCGGAGTCGTGATGTCCCCATACCTCGCTTCCGCCGTCAAACGGTACTGAACCGCGGGGTGGATGGCGGCCGTCAGGTCGGTGTAGCTGCCGTTGAAGGTGATCTTGTTGAGGGTGGCCGAGGTGGCGTTGAT
The DNA here is from genome assembly GCA_041744755.1 of Saprospiraceae bacterium. Lineage (GTDB taxonomy): Bacteria > Bacteroidota > Bacteroidia > Chitinophagales > Saprospiraceae > CALDTK01. Next base: position 4,930 of record JBGTKC010000052.1, on the reverse strand, counting down.
GTGCATGTCGCCGTAGGTCATCCGGATGTCGGCGTCGTCGCCGAGGTAGCCGACCTTGACGTCGCAGTAGCCACCCTTCATCCCGAACGACCACACCGAGTCCACCTTGAGGTCGTCGAAGCCGCCGCTGTTGTTGAGGGTCCGCACCGACTGAATGCCGTGCTCGCTGTACTGGCTGTCGAGATCGAGCGTGCCGATCCGACCCATCTTTAGCTCCGAATACCGCGCGTACACAGTGGCCTGAGCGGCGTTGCTCATCTTAAGTTTGCTGTACCTAATCCTCGCATCTAAGACCTTCGCATCGCCGATCGACCCATTGCCGTAGGCGATCTCGACCTTCGACGGCGAGCCGAGCTTACCGGCCGTCAGGTCACCGTACTGCACATCGATCTGCGCGGCGGCCGTCATGTTGTCGAGAAAAGTGTTCCCGAAGCGATTTTTGGCGTCGAGCGCAAAACCTGCCGGCGCGGTGATCTCGTAGTCGATCTTGAAGGACTTCTTACCGTTATCGCCGTTCCCGAACACGGTCCAGGAATTCGAGACGATGCCGCCGTCCATCACAGTCTGCACGGAGACCGCCGACTTCGACCCATCCACCTTCACGTCGATGCGGTCGAGGATCGCCTGGGCCTTGGCGGCTGTACTGGCCTCGGCGCTGATTCGGATGGCGACCTTCACCTCGTTGCCCGCCCCGATTCGGTAGCGGATCTCGCCGTAGCGATTGTCGAGCTTGAGGTCGCCGGTGGCGTTGACCGCGAAGGTGCGGTCGATATTCTTCGTGAGGGTGGTGTTCGCGTCGGACTTCGAGGAGTCGGAGACGATGGAGCGGTGGTGTGAGGTCGGTGCAGCGGCGAGGGTGCTGGTCGTCGCCAGCAGCACGACCAGGCCGAGATGTCGTAGGTTCATGGGGCGGGGTTTAAAGGTTTTGGAGTCGGGGTGAGTCGGCCGGAGGGGGGGCGGGGTTGAGGTTCGGCCGTTGGCGTGGACGTTCGGCGGCGCGCAGGCGCGTGAGAACGTGTTCGAGGGCCTCGAGCTTGGCCTTGTACTCCTGGGCCATGACCTCGATGACGAGTTGCTCGCTGCTGGTCCCGAGCTGGACGAGGTCCTCCTGGAGGACGTACTCGGGCTGCGAGAGGCTTACCATTTCTGCCTGCAGGGCGGAGTCGGCGCCGAGGGCGGTGAGTTGCGCGATCCGTTGGTCGATCTCGCGCTGGTAGTTGGCCTCTAGCTGCTGGGTGCGCTTGCTGTAGATGGCCAGATTGCTGCCCTCACGGCTTTCGCCAAAACGCTCCGCGATGAGGAAGCCGCTGAGCCCGCCGATAACGAGGAGCATGCAGGCCACGGCGAGCTTGCGCCAGTAGGGGTAGAGGGTGATTACGTGGGCTCGGCGATTGTTTGGTTGCTCGGTTGGATGGTTGTTTGGTTGGCTGGGCACTGGAGCAAGTGGTGCGGATGCGGTTTTGGCGAAAGCTGCCTCATTCAGCTCGGCCTCCAGCGCAATCCAGATATGATGCGGCGCGGGGGCCTCGTCGAAATCGGCGCGCCGTTTGGCGATGAAGTCCGCGAGAGAATCTTGGGGCGGTTGCGGGGTGGGCGAAGTAGGATCGGTAGTCATGTGGTGTAGGTTTGGGTGAGCTGGTCGCGGAGGCGCCTGCGGGCGCGGCTGTACTGCGACTTGCTGGTCTGTGCGGAGATCTGGAGACAGTCGGCGATTTCGGCGTGGTCGAAGCCCTCGAATAGGTAGAGCGTCAGCACCGTCCGGAAGCCGTCGGGCAACGTCGCCACGGCGGCCTTGATTCGCTCGACGGTGTAGACCTCCGCGCGGCAGTCCTCCTCAAGCTCAACCTCCGCGGCTGGGGCGTGCCCGTCGCTGAGTTCGATAAGGCGGTGGCGGCGGCGCTTGAGTTCATTAATGCAATTGTTGATGACGATGCGCTTGATCCACGCCCCGACCGTCGAGTCGCCCCGGAACTTCTCGAGTTCCGCGAACACGTCCGAGAACGAGTGCTGAAGCACGTCCTCGGCGTCCTCACGGCAGCGGCACATCCGCAGGCACGTGGCGAACATCGCGTCGCTGTAGCGGCGGTAGAGTTCGTACTGCGCCGTGCGCGATTGCCGTCGACAGTGTTCGACGAGGTCGGCTTCGGAGAGGTGTGTCAAACCGGCAGGGTCGTTTGGGTCGGTGCGTCGGGGGCAAGGACCGCGGGGCGGAAGCTAGGGTTGCACGGTGGCTTCGTTTTTGGCGGCACCTCACATCAGTCACTCCCCCAGCACCGCCAGCGCCGCCTCCAGCGCCTCGAGGTCACCGGGGTGGTACTTGCGCTGGTGCAGAACCTGCCGTCCGTCCTTATCGAAGACGAACACCTGCGGCACACCGTTCAGCCCGCCCTCCATGACGCTCGGGAACTCCCGATCCACGTCCAGGTAGCTCGGCCACGGGTAGGCGCCAGCGCGTTGGTGGAAGGCGGCGCGGCGGTGCGGGAAGTCCAGGCTCACCGGCACGAAGGCAAAGTCGTACCTGCTTCGCCACCCCTCCATCCGGGCCTCGATCTCCTCGAGCTCCGAGCGGCACGGCCCGCAGGTCGTCATCCAGAACAGCAGGACCACGGGGCGCCGGCCGAGGTGTTCGGACAGGAGTTCGCCCGTCGTCAGGGCCAGCGTATCGCCCGCGCCGTGGCTTCGCACGAGCTTGAGGTCGAAGGGGTAGCGCGTGTCAATCTCCGCCGCGGGGCGGGCCTCGCTCACGAGGGACTGCCCGTTTTGCGAAAGCGCACAAACCGCACCCAGACCCACGAAAGCGGCAAGCGACAGGCCCCGACGCCACCACTCGGGGGCGCAGGAGCTAGGAGGTACCCGGGGCGGGCTTGAGGCGGGCGAGGGCTTCACGGGCGGCGGCGAACTCGGGCGCCATGTTCAGCGCCTGTTGGTAGGACTGGCGCGCCCGTTCGGTGAATCCCTGCAATTCGAGTGCCACGCCTTGGTAGTAGCGCGCGTCCACGTAGGTCGGCGACACCTGCACCGCCATGTCGAACTGCTGCAGCGCCCGCGGCACGCTATCCATGTCGAGCAGGACGAGACCGCTGTTGTAGAGCGCCTCGGCGTACTGCGGCTCGAGCCGGATGGCCTCGTCGTACGCGGCGACGGCCTCGGCGAGGCGTCCTTTGCGCGAGTAGTAGTCCGCCAGCATCCGGTAGGGGAGGGGATTGTCGCGATCTACGTTGGTGGCGGTGACGAGGTAGCGCTCGGCGATCTTGTTGCCGCGCCGCTCGTGCAGGGTCCCGAGCTGTAGCCAGGCGTCGGTGAGGCGCGGGTCGAGTTCGGCGGCGCGCTCGTAGGCCTTGATGGGGCTCGCCGTCTCGGTGGTGTCGCTTTCGCGCAAAACCTCACCCAGCATGAAGAAGACCTCGGCCTCGTTCTTGTCCAGGCGTCCGGCGCGCTCGAGGGTGGCGAGGGCGTCGTCGTAGCGCTTGACGATCAGTTGGTATTCGGCGAGCTTCAGCAGGGTGGCCATCCGCTCCGGGAATCGGCTGCTCGCGTAGATCATGGTGTTGATCGCCTCGCGGCTCCGGAGGTTGTCGAGCTGCGCGTCGGCCAGGAGGTGCCAAACCTCGGGTTTGGTGCTGTCGAAGCGGATGCTTTGGGTCAGGTCGACGATGGCGCGGTCGAGGATCTCGTTGTCGTAAAAGATGCGCCCGCGCTCGGCGAGGGCCGCGGCGTCCTCGGGGTCGTCGGCGAGGCGGGCCGTGAGTTTATCGATGGCGGCAAGTGCCTCGGCCGAGGCGCCCGGTACGGGTTCCGCGGCGCTCGGTGCTCCGGCGGAAGCGTCACCATCATGACCGCAGCTCATGAGTAGGCCTCCGGCGGTGAGGGAGCTTAACGCCAAAACCAGTACGCCCTGCGGTAGCGCTAATGCTCTCCATTGACCCATAAATGGCAAAAGTAAACTTCCTACGACGCTAGGGCTGGTGCGACTAAACCCGCGGTCCCTTAGCTCTCCTTCACGTTCGCCTGCTGCGAGTTGACGCCCCAGTCGTAATCCAGGAACTCGAACGTTTTGCCGGAAGGCAGGCTATACCCCGAATGCGTCTCGATAAACTTCGGCAAGCTCCCGCCCTTCCAGTCGAAGTCCGGTCCGTACCACTTGAAGATGCTCGATAGTTTAGGATTGCCGCTCGCCTTCAGGTCGTTGCGCGGGCCCTTCAGGAAGGCCGTCACGGCACTGTCGAGCTGGGCGTCGAGACGATCGGCCGTGAAGGCCTCGTTGAGCAGCGGCGGACAGGAGACGCTCGCGCAGTTGACCGCCACGTGGATGCGGTTGTCCTCGAACTTCGGGCGGATGATGCCGTGCTCGATGTTGTTGAGGTCGTACTTGTGCCCCTCGATCTCGATGAACTTGATGTCCCAGACGCTATTGACGAAGCCCTTGCCGTTCGGGCGGATGTCCTTGATGCTCTCCAGCGGCCAGTGGTCGAGGATGAGCTTGACGGTGTAGGCGTTGTAGGCGTTGATCCAGTAGGCGAGCTGCTCGTCGCGGGTCCAGTTGGCGTCGTTGGGGTGGTGGGTCTCGAGTAAGTTGAGGTACTCGACGAGCCGCGCGGTGTCCTTGTCCCAGGCGGCGTAGTCGACCCAGCCCTCGTCGGAGACGAACTCCTGGAGTTCGGCCGTCCACAGCTCATGGCTCACGGGACGGCTGTCGGACTTCACGTCGTCGACGCGGCACGTAGGCACGCCCACGAGGGCGGTGAAGGCGAGGGCGAGGAGGCTTTTCATATGCGGGAGTTCGGAGTTCGGAGTTCGTCGGATGCGAAGCTCGGGATTAGGAACGGACGTTGGGAGGGATAGGTTAGGTAGCGGCGGCGACATCCACCTGCGATAGCTGCACGTTGGTGTTGCCGCCATGCCTCCTACCTCCCCGATCTTGCGCGTCGAC
>JBGTKC010000051.1:0-16361 GCA_041744755.1 Saprospiraceae bacterium | reverse complement strand
GTGTGATTTGTGATTTCTGAAAGAGGCTTATGGTATTCTGAATGATGATGACGCGGGGCGGATTCACGAGCCGAGAATTGTAACAATTCAATTTCGGAACCAGCGTCCTTCTGACTGTGGCGATTAACCTCCATCGAACGTGCAGATTTGCAGCAGGTTACATATTACAAGATAATTAGTAAAATTGTCGACATATGGAGAGGCGTACTACGTTTGCAGGTCAAATTTGGTACCACTTTTGCCAAAACCTAGGGCGGTCAGCCAATTTTCATCGGTCGGTAGAGCGCCTTCACGATTCCGCGCACCGCGGCGCCGACGATTCCAGCTACGGAAAAGGCCAAGAGGTCGAAGTACGCTTGTCTAACTAGGGAGGTCTAACCTACACGCCCGCGCCCGACCACAGACACGAGCGCTGCTCTACGTCGGTATAGGCTTCTTCGACGCCCATTCCCTGGTCGGCGGCGCGGTGTGCAAAACGTTGCTGGTAGCCAAGCGCCAAGCTGATGGCGCCCCAGCCAGCATGCAGGAAATGCAGTTGATGTGTTTGCTCTTGTTCGCTGGTCAATGCTCCTATGCCGCCCCCCAACAATAATTTTCGCGGCCACTCCGCGCGATGGAGGGCTAGGATTTGCGAAAGCGCATGAGCAACCACGAGACTCCAGAGGCTACCGGCGAAGGTGCATATTAGACTGAGCATGCGGTAAGCGGGTTATCGCGGAACGAATCGCCTATCGCACCACCACTACCTGTGTCTCGTAACGCAGCGGCGCCCGACCATCCTCCCGCAACGTCACGACCGCCAGATAGGGCCCGGTCGGTACGGCGCTCCCGCCCTGCTGCCCGCTCCATCCCTCGAACGGACTGTCGGTCTGGAAGAGGCGCTTGCCCCAGCGGTCGTAAATCTCCATCTCGTAGCTCAGTCCCTCGGTGAGCGAGAGACGCGGGCGGTACTCAATCGTGTAGCCCTCCGGGGCAAAACCCGTCGGCAGGTACACCCGCGGACTGCGCAGCACACACGTCGGCGCACTGCGCCAGGGCAGGGTCTCGGTCTGGCGCCGGAATACGGCCTCCAACTCTACCGTGGTTACGGTCTCGTAACAGACCTGCCGGAAGTTGACGTCGGTGACGTCGTGCACGTAAGCCTGCTCGGTCTCGCTCTCGAACAGTAGCCGCGAGCCCACCGTCCCGTCGGCGAAGCGCAGGTCCCACGTCCTGTTGATTGCCGCGCCCGACTGTGGGAGCGTCCACGTGAGCCCAACTTGAAAAAGGCTTAATTCCTCGCCCTGCACGATACTCGGTTTGGCCGGGGCGCTTTCGCGCAAAACCCCACACCCGTCCGTCGATCTAACCACTACGTCTGCATTACGCCAGTCGAAATTTGGCGGCACGTCGAGCGTAACCGCAGGGGAGGGCAGGATGTCGAAGTCCGGATCCGTAGCGACGCGGGTCACCTCGCTGCCGCCCTGCCTCACCACGTACTCCGTGCCGGTATAGCCGGCGCGCGGCTCCCAGCGCCAACGCAGTTGCCAGGCCCCGGCGTCGAAGGTGAGCTGCGACACCTCTATCCGGTCGTCGGCCACGAATTCGACCGCCGACAGATCTACCGGCAGTGCCGCCGTAAACCCACCATCGACATCGACGAAGCGGACCTTAAGCGTGTAGGCGGTATCGGCCGAGAGGTCGCGAAGCGTAAATGAGGTGTCGGGGGCGGACACACGCACGGAGTCGATCCTACCGCCGAGGCGCCGCCTGATCACCACGGCCTCCGTGAACGGGAATGGCCAGTCCGCAGCCAGCCGCCTCGTGATCCGCAAGGTCCCCGCGCAGGCGTCGCGCCTGGCGTCGACTAGGGCGCTGCTGTACTGATCCGACGAGAAGCTGCTCGAGCCACAGTCATTGAGGCTACTCAGGTAGTAGATGGCAGGCGCGCGCTCTACCTGGGTCCCGATCTCGAAATACTCGGTGGCGCCATTTTTGATGGAGTCGAGGAGGGTAGTCCCGGTGGCGGTCTCTCGGTAGATGAAGTATTTCGTGACCCTAACATCAGCTGGGCGTTGCCAGCGGATCAGCGTGCCGTTGGGCGTGTAGTCGATCGAGAGGATGCGCGGGACTTCGAGCGGTGACCCGTCGAGCGTGCTGCTGCGCGGACTCCGAGTCGGGGTGCAGGTAGGGTAAACGCCGACGAGGTAGAAGAAATTGAAGTCGGCGTTGGCCTGCACCTCCGTGAGGGCGTAGTACGGTCCGGTGCCCGCCGTCACCGTGCCTAGTTGCTGGAAGGCCCCTGCGCCCTCGCGACTGCCGAAGACCTCGATGGAGCCGAGCGGTCCACAAGCGGAGGTAGGCTCTTGCCAAAACAGCGTATCCCCCCGGAGGCAATTGAGCAGCAGTGCCGTCGGCTGAGCGTGGAGTGTGCCGGTGGACGTAGCGACTAAGACCGCGGCCGAGAGCAAACCAAAGAGTAGATAAAGGTGCCTCATACGCGCAACGGGCCGCTCGCCCCATGGACTCCAACGCCGCCGGGGCGCGGGATCGTTTGTGACAAAAGTCGTTTGTAGGCAATGCGGGTGCGCATTTATCGCGGGTCTGACGAGCTCAGCCGTGATGGCCAGCGCAGCGCCCGCCCTACGTTGACCTAACGCAGCACTCGCGGCGAAAGTCGTCATCGCCCGAGGCTCTTGCCGAAGCGCGCCACCAGCGAGTCCATCGGCAGGCGTTCGCGCAGGCGGTGGGCCTCGCCCCGGCCGTTGGCGAAGCGCCGTTCGCGGTAGACGAGCCCGATGCCCTCGGCGTAGATCTCGATGGCGGCAGACTCGATGGCGAGCGTCCCGACGCTGTCTTGTTCGGTGAGCTCGCGGACGGTCCAGAGCTGCGCGGGCAGCGTGCGGCCGCCGAACACGTAGCTCGTGTCGCTGCGGTAGGTGCGATTGCGCGTGAGGGTGTAGGTGGCGCGCGGCGGGTTTTGGCGAAAGCCTTCCAAACTGTCGCTACCGCCCCGCGCAGGTTGGTTGCTCGACGGGGATGACGGCTCCGTAAACCTGACGGCGCTCACCAGCAGCCGGTCCGTGTCGGGAGGCTCGAAGCTGAAGAGCGCGGGCTGGAGGATCTCCGCTTCCGTGACCGTACTCTCGGCCGCCGTCGGGAGGTACAGCCGCAGGTCGCGCAGCAGGCTCCCCAAGCCCACGATGCGCTCGTTGAGGAGCTGGCGCGGCTGGAAATCGGCGTCGTAGTAGGTGGACACGAGCATCGTCGAATCGGGGGTCTGCACGCTGCGGAAGTACCAGTAGTGCGTCGGCGCGGGAGCGTCGCCGACGCCCTCGTATACGTAGGCCAGGCCCTGGTGGAGCTCGGCGATGGGGTAGTAGTAGCGGCCCGAGGGTGCGTCCGCCGAACCGCAGCCGACGATCCCGCCGGCCGGCAGCCAAACCGCCGCAAGACTGACAATGTACTTGCACCCCGGAGCAATCTTCATGCGTTGTAAGCGTCCCGTCGCCTCAGTGAGCGCGCCAAGGTAGCCGTCCGGTGACGGCTGCGCGGACGCCTTATCTTCGCGGCCCCAATCGCCCGTCGGCGAGCCATCGACAATACAGCCATGTTTGATTTCCTGAGTAAGAGCGTCAAGAAGATTTTCGGAACCAAGTACGACCGCGACGTGGCCGTGTACGGCCCGCGCGTCGAGGTGATCAATGAGCACTATGACGCTTTCGCAAAACTGTCTAACGATGAGCTCCGCAACAAGACTATCGAGTTTAGGGCCCGCATCAAGGAGGGCACCCGGGAGGTGGACGAGCGGATCTCGCAGCTCCGCATCCAGGCCGACGGCGAGCCCGACATGCACCGCAAGGAGGACCTGTTCAAGGAGGTGGACGACCAGATCAAGGTGCGTAACGGTCGCATCGAGGAGGCGCTCGCCGAACTGCTCCCGGAGGCCTTCGCGGTGGTGAAGGCGACGGCGTTGCGCTTCAAGGACAACGCGGAGCTCCGCGTGACGGCCACGCATCACGACCGTGAATTGGCCGGGCGACAGCGCAGCTACTGTCGCATCGAAGGCGAGGAGGCCATCTGGAAGAATACCTGGGTGGCGGCCGGCGGCGAGATCGTCTGGGACATGCTCCACTACGACGTGCAGCTCATCGGGGGGATGGTACTACACGACGGCAAGGTGGCCGAGATGGCGACCGGCGAGGGCAAGACCCTCGTGGCCACGCTGCCGGCCTACCTCAATGGTCTAGCCGGCGAGGGCGTCCACGTCATTACGGTCAACGATTACCTCGCGCGACGTGACTCCGAGTGGATCGGGCCGATCTTCGAGTTCCTACTGCTCACGATCGACTGTATCGACAACTACCAGCCGAATACGCAGGAGCGGCGCCGTGCCTACCAGTGCGACATCACCTACGGCACCAACAACGAGTTCGGCTTCGACTACCTGCGTGACAACATGGTCGGCACCGTAGACCAGAAGGTCCAGCGCCGTCACCACTTCGCGATGGTGGACGAGGTGGACTCCGTGCTGATCGATGACGCGCGGACGCCGCTCATTATCTCCGGACCCGTGCCGGCCGGTGCCGACGAGGAGGAGTACAATTCGCTCAATCCCCTGGTCCGCAACCTCATCGAGGACCAACGCCGCCTCGCTACCGACTACCTCGCCCAGGCCCGCAAGCTCATTGCCGAAGGGAAGACCGGCACCGAGGAGGACCAGGGCGGTATCGCACTCCTGCGGGCTCACCGCGCCCTGCCGAAGTACCGCCCACTCATCAAATTCCTCTCGGAAGAGGGCAACCGCGTGATCCTCCAGAAGACGGAGAACTCGTACATGGCCGACAACTCGAAGCGCATGCACATCGTCGACGACGTGCTGTACTTCAACATCGAGGAGAAGACCCGCCAGGTGGAACTCCTCGACCGCGGGGCGGAGCGTTTGGCTAAGGGCCAAAACGAGCCTGATCTTTTCGTGCTGCCCGACATCGGAACGATGATGGTCGAGATCGATTCGGATGCCTCCAAGACCGACGACGAGAAGGCCGAGGCCAAGGCCCAGGCCGGACGCGACTTCGCGTCGAAATCGAAGCGCGTGCACGCCGTCAACCAGTTGCTAAAGGCCTACACGCTCTTCGAGCGCGACGAGGAATACGTGGTGGTCGATGGCGAGGTAAAGATCGTGGACGAATCGACCGGTCGCATGATGGAGGGCCGCCGCTACTCGGATGGGCTCCACCAGGCCCTCGAGGCCAAGGAGAAGGTCGAGATCGGGAAGATCACGCAGACCTACGCCACGGTGACGCTGCAGAACTACTTCCGGATGTACCACAAGCTCTGCGGCATGACGGGTACGGCCGAGACCGAGGCCGGGGAGCTCTGGGAGATCTACAAGCTCGACGTGGTCGTGATCCCGACCAACCGCCCGATCGTGCGCGACGACGCGGATGACCTGGTCTTCAAGACCGACCGCGAGAAGTACAACGCCGTGGTGGACGAGATCCAGCGCCTCACTGAGGCCGGGCGCCCGGTACTGGTAGGTACGACCTCGGTCGACATCTCGGAGCTACTGAGCCGCTTCCTCCAGCGTAAGGGCATCGAGCACAATGTACTGAATGCCAAGCAGCACGCCCGCGAGGCCGACATCGTCGCCGAGGCCGGGCAGCCGAGCAAAGTCACGATCGCCACCAACATGGCCGGTCGCGGCACAGACATCAAGCTCTCGCGCAGCGTCAAGGACGCCGGCGGCCTCGCGATCATCGGCACGGAGCGCCACGACTCACGTCGGGTAGACCGCCAGCTGCGCGGACGTGCCGGTCGCCAGGGCGATCCGGGCTCCTCGCAGTTCTACGTCTCGCTCGACGACAAGCTCATGCGCCTGTTCCAGTCGGACCGGATCGCGAAGCTGATGGATCGCATGGGCCACAAGGAGGGTGAAGTCATCCAGCACTCGATGGTCTCGAAGTCGATCGAGCGCGCGCAAAAGAAGGTCGAGGAGAACAACTTCGGTGTGCGCAAGCGCCTCCTGGAGTACGATGACGTGATGAACATCCAGCGCGAGGCCATCTACACGAAGCGCAACAACGCGCTAACCGGGGAGCGTCTCGCGGTGGACCTCAACAACATGTTCCAGGGCCTCACCGAGAGCCTCATCGCGGCCCACCGCCAGGGCGGCAGCCTCGAGACCTTCCGGCGCGCCAGCATCACCATCCTCGGGCTCGACCCGAAGATGACGCCGGAGCTCTTTAAGGGCAACAACGAGGGCGCGGTGATTCGGGCTTTCCAGGAGCAATTCGACGAGCTATACGCACATAAAGAGGCGCACCTAATCGAAGTCCTGCTACCCTTCATTAAAGGCGTCAAGGCCCGCGAGGGCGATCGCTACCGCAACGTGGCCGTGCCGTACACCGACGGCCGGTCGCGCGGGATGCAGGTCGCGGTCCGCATCGACGAGGCCATCGCGAGCGAGGGCGGCACGATCATGCGCGACATCGAGCGCGCCGTGACCCTGGCCGTGATCGACGAGAAGTGGAAGGAGCACCTGCGCGCGATGGACGAGCTCAAAACGAGCGTCCAGGCGGCGAGCTTCGAGCAGAAGGACCCATTGGTGATCTACAAGATGGAGGCCTACGAGCTATTCGAGAGCTTCATCTACCTGATCAACGAGGAGGTAACCGGTTTCTTGGCCTCGGGCAAGATCATGATTCAGCAGGGCCCGGCGGAGGAGTTCGTTGAGTCGGAGGAGGTACGACGGGTGCCGCAGCAACAATTGCGTCCCGCGCCTCAACAAGCACAGCGTCGTCAGCCGGAGCCGCAGCTACAGACCAACCGCGGCGAAAACCCGGAGGAGATTGCCGCTCGACTGGCGGGCGAGGCCGCCGGGGGCGGTAGCGCTCCGCAGACGGTGACCACGGTGCGCAACGAGAACAAGGTCGGGCGTAACGAGAAGTGTCCCTGCGGCAGCGGGAAGAAGTACAAGCAGTGCCACGGGCGGTGAGGGTGGGATTATCCAATGCGCAACCCCCATCCACGCCTTTCGCGCATCTTTACACCCGCTCACTAACCCCTCGCGCCGATGATCCGTCAACTATTCTGGACGCTGTTTTTGGTTTTGGCGACAGCCGGATCGAGCCGCGCGCAGATTACTATCGTGGAGCACGGCCCTTACACGGAGATGCTAAACCTGTGGACGCGGCACAACGGTGATCCGGACCGCATGATCCCCGGCTACCGCATTCAGCTCCTGGCGACTACGGACCGCCTCAAACTGGAGGAGATGGAGACGAGGTTCACGCGGGACTTCCCGGAATACCCCGTGGATTGGAAACACGAGCCGCCGTACTACAAGCTGCGTACCGGGGCCTTCACCGACCGTTCGAAGGCGACGGCATTCCTGTATCGCCTCAAGCGCGTCTTCCCGAGCGCCTACCCGGCCGTGGTGAAGGACATCCGTCCCGCCGAGCTGCTCCTCTACCGATAGCCCACTCCGTCCTAGCTTGCAGGGACTCCCGACGAATGGCCCAAATCGCTGAACCCCGTAACCCGATCGCGGCGATCGACTGGCCGCTACTGTCGATGTTGCTGTCGCTGATCGCCATCGGGTGGCTGATGATCTACGCGGCTGGTATTGGGCAGGGCTACCCGGAGAGTTGGGGCGAGTGGCTCACGGGTACGCCCGTGGGCAAGCAGACCATTTTCGTCGGGATCTCCGCGGCGCTCTTGATTTTCACGCTGGTAGCCAACCACCGGCTGTGGCGCGACGGGGCCTTCCTCATTTACCTTGTTATGCTGCTGCTGCTGCTGGGCGTGGTCTTCTTCGGGCGCGAGATCAAGGGTGCGCGCTCGTGGTACAACTTCGGGGGCTTCGGCCTGCAGCCGAGCGAGTTCGCGAAATTCGGGGCCGTGCTAGCGATGGCGAGCTTCCTGGCAGCATACCGGGGGCAGGTGAAAAACGTGGTGACGTGGTTTCAGGCGGCGGGCCTGTTTCTGTTGCCGGCGGGACTCATCATGCTCCAGCCGGACGCCGGCTCGGCGCTGGTGTTCCTCGGGCTCATGATCATGCTCTACCGCGCGGGTCTCAACGCCCAACTGTTCGTGGTGGCGGGCTTTGGGGGGGTGATGCTGGTGACGGGACTGGTATTCTCGCCGACGGTGATCGCGACGTGCCTGTTCGGACTAGCGGTCGTCTTGCTCGCGACTCAATTCCCGCGCGGGGTTATCTACGGCGTGGGGGCTCTCGCGGGCCTACTAGCGCTGCTGTACTTCGGCAACGACGACACGGCGACGCCGTACCTCGGGCTGGCGCTCGTGGGGTCGGTCTTCGTCGGGCTGGCCATCTACTGGTACCCGCACCGCAAGTCGCAGCTCGTGCAGGCCTTGACGGCAATGGTCGTGCTCGGTACGGCGGTAGCGGCGACGGCCAACTACCTGTTCAACAACGCGCTGGCGCCCCACCAACAGGACCGCCTCAACGTTTGGCTCCAGCCCTCGAAGTGTGACCCGCGCGGTTCGCTGTACAACGTGCTGCAGTCGAAGATGGCGATCGGCTCGGGGGGATTGCAGGGCAAAGGATTCCTCGAGGGCACCCTAACAAAGCTGCGCTACGTCCCGGAGCAGACCACGGACTTCATCTTCTGCACCGTCGGCGAGGAGCACGGCTTCATCGGGGCGGCGGTGGTGATCGGGCTCTTCCTGGGGGTGTTGCTGCGGCTCGTGAGCCTCGCCGAGCGACAGCGCTCCGTGTTCGCGCAGTACTACATGTACGGGGTGACGGGGATCCTCTTCGTGCACTTCGCCCTGAATATCGGCATGACCATGGGGCTGATGCCGATCATCGGCATTCCTTTGCCGTTCATCTCCTACGGGGGGTCGAGTCTGATGGCTTTCACGCTCATAATGGGCGTAGCCCTGCGGCTCGACGCCACGCGCACGGAGCGAGAGTAGCCTATGGAGTTTACGTTGGAGGCCACCGAGGGCCGCGCCCGCGCCGGGCGCTTCGAGACGGCACACGGACCCGTGGAGACGCCGATCTTCATGCCGGTGGGCACGGCCGCCACCGTCAAGGGGGTGCACCCGGGTGAGCTGGTCGAGGAGGTCAAGGCCCAGATCATCCTCGCCAACACTTATCACCTCTTGCTGCGGCCAGGCATCGACGTGGTGGACGCTGCCGGCGGCGTACAGGAGTTCAGCAAGTGGCGCCGCCCGATGCTGACGGACTCGGGTGGCTACCAGATCTTTAGCCTCGCCAACAACCGCAAGCTCTCCGAGGAGGGCGCGCGCTTCCGGAGCCACATCGACGGGACGGAGTACCTGTTCACGCCGGAGTCCGTGATGGACATCCAGCGCCGGATTGGCGCGGACATCGTCATGGCCTTCGACGAGTGCCCGCCGTATCCGAGTACGTACGCTTACGCTAAAACGAGCATGGAGTTGACCCACAGGTGGCTCGATCGATGTGTGGCGAGTTTTGGCGAAAGCCGCTGCCCTCACGGCTACGAACAGGCGCTATTTCCGATCTTGCAGGGCAGTACCTTCCCCGATCTGCGACGCCGGAGTGCCGAGTACGTCGCGAGCCAAGGCATGCCCGGCAACGCCATCGGGGGACTAAGCGTCGGCGAACCGGCCGCGGAGATGTATCCGGTCGTGGAGCAGGTCTGCGAGATCTTGCCCGCCGACAAGCCGCGCTACCTCATGGGCGTCGGTACGCCGGCCAACTTGCTGGAGTGCATCGAGCGCGGGGTAGACATGTTCGACTGCGTCATGCCGAGTCGCAACGGTCGCCACGGGACGATCTTCACCCGCGACGGGATCGTTAACTTACGACTAGCGCGATTCGCGAACGACCACGCGCCTGTAGATCGCGACGGGCCCTGTGCCCTCACGCGCATGCACAGTCGCGCATACCTTCGACACCTGATGGTGGCCGGTGAGGCCCTCGGCAAGCAAATCGCTACGATCCACAACCTAAGTTTCTACCTCTGGCTCGTCGGCGAGGCTCGGCAACATATCCTGGAAGGGAGTTTCGCGCGTTGGAAGGCGGAGATCCTGCCGGGTCTCTCGCGGAAGCTTTAACCGAGCGCCGCGCGTTCTCCTCATCTACGTCCGAATCCTTGCTCAAGCGCCTCGACAAGTACCTGATCGGCAGTTACCTAAAGACCTTTGCCTTTACGGTGCTGATCTTCTCGGTGGTGTCGGTGGTGGTGCACTTCTCGGAGCAGGTGCAGCGCTTCGTGGACAACCACGTGACCTGGGGCGAGGGCCTGGTGTACTTCGCGTGGTACATCCCGTACATCAATTCGTTGCTCTTCCCGCTGTACGCCCTGGTGTCGGTGATCTTTTTCACGAGTCGCCTCGCGGGCAACTCGGAGATCCTCTCGATGCTGAATGCCGGAATGAGCCTCACGCGGATCGCGCGACCGTACATGATCGCGGCCTTCGTGATCGCGGGGCTCTCGCTGGCGCTCAACCACATCATCGTCCCGTACGGCAACCAGCACCGCCTCGGGTTCGAGCGCGAGCGCCTCGGGCGCGAGAAGGACGAGGGCCGCAGCAGCGAGGTCCACATGTTCATCGACCCGACCACCAAGATCTACGTGCGGCACTTCTCGAAGTCCGACAGCGTGGCGCGCGACCTGCGGCTCGAGACCTACGACGGTCCGCGGCTCACGCGGATGCTCTCGGCTCAGCGCGCGGAGTGGGTGGCGCGCGACAGCTCCTGGCGCCTCTACGAGTATGCCTACCGGACCTTCGGCGAGTTGACAGAGACCTTTCGGGAGGTGCGGAACCAGCCACTCGACACGGTGTTGGCCCTCACGCCTGCCGACTTCGTCCAGTACAAGTACGAGAAGGACCTCCTGCTCACGCCCGGGCTCACCGACTACATCGAGAAGGTGCGCGCGCGCGGGATCGGCAACAGCCAGTCGTTCGAGATCGAGCGCCAGAAGCGCAGCTCCGAGCCGGCGAGTATCCTCATCCTCACGCTGATCGGACTGGCGATCGCGGGCAGGAAGGTGCGTGGTGGCATGGGGATTAATCTCGTGTCGGGGGTGGTGATCGGGCTGGTGTTTGTGTTCATGAGCAAGTTCAGTCACACCCTCGCCAACAGTTCCGAGATCCCGGCCTGGATCGGGGTGTGGACGCCGAATCTGATTTTTGCCGCGGTGGCGGCGTGGCTACTGGCCAAGGCGCAGCGCTGAGCTAGCAAGGCCGGTGGGGCTGGTGGGGCTGTGGGGCATGAATTTATGAGGTCGGCAAACTTTCAAAATTTTCTGAAAGTTTTCACAAGACCTCTTGGGGGAAATCGAGGATTATCATCCTTGATAATCAACGTGTTGTGTCTATTTATGTCTACTCGCCAATTGTAAGCCCTTAATTTCATACCCTTGATGCTGGGTTTTTGTTGAACCTGTGTGTACATTAGCGTTAAACAAGGTAGTGTCCCCTTCAACAAACACCTCTCCTATGTCCACCATCGAGTTCGACGACCGCTTCTACCAAATGACGACCATGCTGCAAGCTTTCGCCTACAACCTGACGAAGAACCAGGAGGACGCGAAGGATCTGTACCAGGAGACCGCCTTCCGCGCGATGACCAATCGGGAGAAGTTTCGGCCGGGGACCAACTTCAAGGCCTGGCTCTTCACGATCATGAAGAACATCTTCATCAACAACTACCGCCGTCGGATGAAGGGCAACTCGATCATCGAGTCGGCCGACAACCTCTACTACCTCAACAGCGGGTGGGACGATGTCGGCAACAAGGCCGAGACCCAGATCTTCATGAACGAGCTCAAGGTGCTGATCGACGCACTCGACGAGTCGCTCCGCACGCCGTTCCTGCTCCACTACCGTGGGTTCAAGTACCAGGAGATCGCCGACCAGCTCGGCCTGCCGCTGGGCACGGTGAAGAGTCGGATCTTCTTCGCCCGCAAGGAGCTGAAGTCGAAACTCGACTCCCGCTACGACAACTACGCCTCGGTGCGGCTCACGAGCCGGTACTGACCTCTAGGTCTACCGTTGGCTCACAGCTATTTTTAGGGTTTTGAGGTTTACCTTTTTCGCGGCCGGGCCATGCGCTCCGGCCGTTTTTTTTGCGGGACATGGAGGACGACGACGGGGCGGCGGTGGCGGGTTTTGGCGAAAGCCTCCTGGTCTGGGCGGAGACCCTCCACCGGCCGATGCCCTGGCGCGACGAGCGTGACGCGTACAAGATTTGGCTGAGTGAGGTCATTTTACAGCAGACGCGCGTGGTCCAGGGCGAAGGCTACTACCGGCGCTTCGTGGAGGCCTTTCCGACGGTGGCCGATCTGGCCGGCGCGCCCGCCGACCGCGTGATGGCACTGTGGCAGGGGCTTGGGTACTACTCGCGGGCGCGCAACCTGCACCGGGCGGCACAGCAGGTGGTGGCTGAGGGGGGGGCGTTCCCCGCGGCGTACACTGAGCTGTTGAAGCTGCCGGGTGTCGGCCCGTATAGTGCGGCGGCCATCGCGAGTTTTGCGGCTAACGAGGACGTGGCGGTCGTGGATGGCAACGTGTACCGCGTGATGGCACGCGTGTTCGGTATCGAGACGCCGATCGACACGACGCGGGGTCAGTCGCAGTTCCGGGAGCTGGCCGATCGCCTCCTGGTACGCGGGCGTGCCGGGGCCTACAACCAGGCGATCATGGACTTCGGGGCCACGGTCTGTACGCCGCGGCGACCGCGGTGCGTGGCGTGCCCGTTACGGGAGCGATGCCGTGCCTACGCGCAGGACCTCGTGGACGCGCTGCCCGTGAAGAGCAAGCGCCCCAAGCGACGGACACGCTACTTCGAATACCTGCATGTGGTAGGTCCGCGTGGGGAGACCTTGCTGAGGCGCCGGGGGGCGGGCGACATCTGGCAGGGTTTGTACGATTTGCCGCTGATCGAAATCGGCGTGGACAGTGGGACGTCGATCGCGGAGGCACGGCCGGAGCTCACCGCGAGGCATCTGATCAACCGCCTACCCAACCTTCCCGAGGCGGCGAGCTTCCTCGCGGTTTCGCCACCGCTCAAGCACCAGTTGACCCACCAGGAGCTCGTGATCCGCTTCTGGCGTTTTAGCGTAAGCGTCATCGACGATGCATCGCTGTGGGTACTGCCGAGCGATATCCACGCGTACGGTCTGCCGCAGCCGCTGGTGAACTACCTTGCCAATCGACAGCTCGGACTTACCTTCTAACGCCGTCCTGAGACGCCTTTCGGCAAAACCCGCTGTCGCCACGCTCGCGTATGGTCAACAAAGTAACCCTCATCGGTAACCTCGGGCGCGATCCGGACCTGCGGCGCCTCGAGAACGGGACTGCCGTGGCGAAGGTCTCGGTGGCGACCACGGAGAGCTACCGAGACCGCGATGGCCAGTGGCGCGAGCAAGTGGAGTGGCACGACATCGTGCTGTGGCGCCAGATGGCCGAACGCGCCGAGACCCAACTCCGCAAGGGGATGATGGTCTACGTGGAGGGGAAGCTCGCGCACAAGTCCTGGCAGGACAAGGAGGGCCAAACCCGTAAGACCACTGAGGTCGTCGTGAGTTTCCTGCGGATCCTCAAGGGCCGCGAGCAGAAGCCGGACGCCAACGACGTAGCCGAAGCGCCGGCCGCAGAGCCCGGCGCCGGCGCTCGGGCCCTCTCCGACTTTACGCAAGGAGACGGCGATCACTGAGCTCCCGTCGGGCGGACCGCCCGGCGGACGCGTGACGTGCAACTACTTGGACCCCGCCGCGTACCTTCACCACCCCCAACCAACCCTCATTGGACGCTGACCCTGGTCCGAGTTGCCCCTCTTTTCACCTACTGAGCTACAGTCTGATACTGCTGGCCGATACCGGTATGGGCGTTTGGCTCGGCGTGGTGGTACTGGTGCTCCTCCTCCTGGCATCGGCCCTGATCTCCGGGAGCGAGGTGGCCTTCTTTAGTCTCAACCACAGCGACTTCAACACCCTGCGCGAGGAAGAGGAGCCGAGTAGCAAGCGGATCGTGTTCCTGAAACAGCGTCCGCACGAGTTGCTGGCGACGATCCTGATCACCAACAACTTCGTCAATATTGCCATCGTGCTGCTGTCGGAGTTCGTGCTCCGCCAGGCGTTCTCGGATAAGCTGTTCGCGAGCTGGGCCGCGGGAATCACGTCCTGGGTGAGCAGCGTCAGTGCGGGCGTCGGGACCTGGCTCGCGGGCTACGACCTCGCGACGGCCTTCCGGTTCTCGATCACCGTCATCGGGGTGACCTTTCTGCTGGTGCTCTTCGGGGAGGTGACCCCGAAGGTGTACGCCCGTCAGCAGAACGTAGCGCTGGCGCGCTTCATGAGCGCGCCCCTGCGCGTGATGCTGTCGCTGTTCGCGCCGATGAGCGCCTTCCTCGTGCGGTCGGGCGCTTTCCTCGAGAGCCGCCTCCGCCGGCACCAAGGCGCCACCGCTGCAAGTCGTGAGGAGCTGGACCAAGCCATCGACCTCACGGTGCGCGACGAGGCCCTCCTGGCCGGCGAGCGCGACATCCTCAAGCGCCTCGTCACCTTCGGAGACGTGACCGTGCGCCAGATCATGCAGTCGCGGGCGGACGTGGTATCGATCTCGCAGCAGGCCACCTTCTCGACGCTCTTGGACGTCGTGCGGTCCTCGAGCTACTCGCGGATCCCGGTGCACGACGACGACCTCGACAAGGTGGTCGGCATCCTGTACGCCAAGGACCTCATCCGTCACCTCGGCGAGGGAGACTCCTTCGACTGGAGCTCACACATCCGCGAGGAGGTGATGTACGTGCCGGAGAGCAAGAAGATCCACGACCTCCTGCGGGAGTTTCAAGCTGAGCGCATGCACATGGCGATCGTCGTGGATGAGTTCGGCGGGACGAGTGGACTCGTGACGCTCGAGGACATTCTGGAGGAGGTGATCGGCGACATTAAGGACGAGTTCGACGAGGATCTCGAGATCGACTACGTTAAGATCGACGAGCGGACCTACCTGTTCGAGGGCAAGACCCAACTCTCGGATGCCCTGCGGCTCATGGACCGTCCGAGCAACCTGCTCGATGACATCCGCGGGGATGCTGATACGGTAGCCGGGGTGATGCTCGAGCAGACGGGCACGCTACCGCGGCAGAAAGAGAGCCTCAAGATTGGGCACCTGATTTTCGTGAGCGAGGTGGTTAATCGGCGGCGGATCGAGCGCGTCCGTATCGTCCTTCCGGAAAAACCCGTTGTCGCGTGATGGGCGTACGGGTCATCAGTATCATCGCGGGGCTTTGTAGCCTAGCCGCCGGCATCGCGGCCTGCGGCGCAGACACCAATCAGACCCCAAAACCACGGGCGTACCCGAAGGTGGAGTTTCCGGTGTCCGACGAGGCGGTAAGCTTCGACCTACAGGTCTGCCCTTTTACGTTCGAGCACCCGAGCTACGTCGAGATCGAGCAAGACACGGTCTTCTTCGGGGACAAGCCGAGCCACCCTTGCTGGTTTGACCTAGTGACGCCGAGTCTCCAGGGCCGCGTGCACGTCAGTTACTACCCGATTAGAAGCCGGGCAGACTTCGAGAAGCACCGCGACGACGCCTACACCTTAGTCGGCAAACACAACATCGTAGCCAACTACATCGACGAGCAGCCAATCGCGCGGCCCGAGGCCCGGGTGTATGGTTACTCATTTGCGGTAGAAGGAGATGCGGCTTCGCCGTACCAGCTCTTCGTGACGGATAGTACGCGGCATTTTTTGCGGGCGGCTATTTACGTGAATGCACAGGCCAAGGCGGATAGCCTGGCGCCGGTGTACCAATTCCTGCAAAGGGATTTGGAGGCGGTGGTAGAAACGCTGAGGTGGAGGGAGTGAAGGGGCGCTGTACACTAAAGGGGCGCTGCGTTAGATGAGCGATAGCAGCGCGGTCAGGATGGTTTCTGTAGCGGCACCAGGGGGCCGTTTGGCTGGTGGGCTCATTGCTCAATAGTTGTCATTTGGCCGCTCCGCGGCCCACTCGTCCAACGACCGCCCCGGCGCTTGGCGCAGTGCCTAGGGCAGCTATCGCGTTGGCACAGTAAAAAGCCCCACACCCGTGGGGCGTGAGGCTTTTCGAAAGTGTATCAGTAAGTGTGCTGAGCGGCGCTATCACTTGGTTAGGGCTGCGCCACCCATGGGCTCTTGTTAAGTGAGCCAGTTTGCGTATCAGCGTAGTGTACGGAACTAGCGCCCTGAGAGAAGGGGCTACTCGTCCTCGTCTTCGTCTTCGTCCTCACCACCTTTAGCGGCGACAGCAAGCTTGCCTTTGCTCTTACCGTTGGCGCTCGGACTACCGTCGCCCTCCGTGGGAGCGATAATGGCCTTGATCTTGAGTTCGATCTCGTCGGCGATCTCGGGATTGTCCTCGAGGAAGCGCTTCGCGGC
>JBGTKC010000050.1:0-28033 GCA_041744755.1 Saprospiraceae bacterium | reverse complement strand
GCAAAAGGCCGTGGGACCATCGCCATTCACTTCGCGAGCGACGAGGAGTTTAACCGCGTGGTGGAGATGTTGCGGCAGGAGGGGTAAGGCTACGGCCGCTCCGCGTAAGCGGCGCTTCCGGTGAAGGGGATTTGATGAGGTCATCACCGCTTAAGATTCGGGAGACTCGTTGGCTAAGGTGTGCTAAGGGACTTCGGTCACCGCTTGCGTGGCTTTACGGTGGCAAAAACTTAGTAGCCGCTGCCACGGTACCGATCTTGCGTCGCGGAGAGCGGGCACCGCGCGGAAGCGCGGAAGGCGCACGATGGTCGTGCACCGAAAAGCGTCAAGCGATCGATACAAACGCTCGTGGCTAGGCGTTACTTTACTCCAAGAGACCTTATGCTTCAGAGGATTGCGGTTTTTGCATTGCTGCTCACGGCTGCGTGTATGGCTACGGGGGTCTCCGCCCAGGTCGTCCCGTCAGACGAAAGTCTTACAGAAGGCCCTGCCACCAAGCGCATCGGCGACGCCGACACCACTAGCCTCCTCAGTCGCGAGACGATCGCCGCGGCATCCCCGAGTAAAGTGCGCGGTAAGAGAGTAGATAGCAGCTACGTAGATACCCTCGGAGTGGGGTTCTTCAAAAAGATCATGGCCCCCGTGTACCCCAATCCAGAGCGGGCCGCGGCGATGAGCTTCGTCGTGCCGGGGGCGGGGCAGTTTTACAACAGACGTTTCGCCTACATCAAGGTCCCGATTATCTACGCTGGCTACGCCGCGCTGATCTATGGAGGTGAGTTTAATCGTAAAGCAAGAAATCGATTCCAAACTGCGTACGAACTCAAGTTACAGGGGTTGCCGCACGTCTACAGCAACACCCGATTCGACACCCCCCAACGTCTGCGCACTGCTAGAGACGGGTACGACAAGAACTTCCAGCTTAGCTACATCGGGATCGGAATCCTTCACCTCGTGCAGATGCTCGAGGCCTACACCACGGCGCACCTGCTCAACTTCGACATGGACGAAAGTCTATCCCTGGCGCCGGTGATCCTCCAGCTACCGGGGGCGGGTCCGGACACCGATGCAGTAGCCGGTCGGCTAGCCGTCGGCTTTCGCTACAGATTTCCCTCGAAGTAAGGATCGCGCATTTTCGTGTGCGGAATACCAACCTCCTCGAAGGGTTCCCCGAAGGCTTGCCAGCCGCAGTGCTCGTAGAAACCTTTCGCCGTGTCGCGTGCGTGGCAGTAGAGCGTCGTGGCATCCTGGGTTTTGGCGAAAGCCCGACAGGCACGGACCAGGGCGCGGCCGACGCTCTTGCCCTGCGCCCCCGGCGACACCGCGACTTGCCTCATTTTCCACGAGCCCGTTCTTGACTCGACGAGGCTAGCGGTCCCGAGGATGATCCCGTCTGCGAAGAATCCGAAATGCACCTGGTCGACTTCCTCCTCGAGGGGGTCGTCCTGGATCGAGCGCCCGAGTGGAGCACGGAGCACCTCCTGCCGCAGGCGTATAGCCTGATCGTAGTCGGGGGTGGCGAAGTCGTAGCGGAAGATCATGTGACGGGAAATATTTCTGGCAGCGTAGCTAAGGCCCGGTCGAGGGCGTTGTAATCGACGTTGGGCTCGCCTACCTCGCTGAGGTACGAGAGCAGCCTTTCGGTGGGCATGTTGCCGGTAAGTGCATCGGCGGCCATCGGGCATCCGCCAAAACCGCGTAAGGCACCGTCGTAGCGGCGGCACCCGGACGCGTGTGCCGCCACGACCTTCTCCCGCCACGTGTCCGGCGTAGTGTGCAGATGGGCCCCGATCTCCATCTCGGGATAGGCCGGGATCAACTGCTCGAAGAGGTATTGAATGCTGTCCGGGGTGCTGACCCCGATGGTGTCGGAGAGCTGAAGAATCCCGATCCCCATCTCGGCCAGGTGCTCCACCCAGCGCGCGACCACCTGCACGTTCCACGGATCGCCGTAGGGATTGCCGAAACCCATGCTCAGGTAGACGACCAACTCCTTGCCGTGGTCGCGGCAGAGGCTGTGGATCTCCGCGAGCCGCTCGACACTTTCGTCTAAATCGGCATTTGTATTGCGCAACTGGAAGGTCTCCGATACGGAAAAAGGGTATCCGAGGTAGTCTACCTGCGGCGTCGCCACGGCGTCGCGGGCCCCGCGGGTGTTAGCGACGATGGTGAGGAGTTTGGTCCGCGTTTCCGAGAGATCCAGGCCGGCAATGACCTCGGCGGTATCCGCCATCTGCGGGATTGCCTTCGGGGAGACGAAGCTCCCGACGTCGAGCGTGTCGAAGCCTACGGCGAGGAGCTGCTGGATGTAGTCGATCTTTCGTGCGGTCGGGATGAAGTCGTGCAAGCCCTGCATCGCGTCTCGCGGGCACTCGATGATCTTGATTTCGGGGGCGGGGGCACTCACGGCGCGAAGGTAGGCAACCGCCTTGCGGCCCGACTAGTTATGCAGAGGTATGAATCGACAAGCCATTTACTTCGTGCTCGGTTTTGGGATCGCCGGCGCGGGGCTCTACGCACTGATTATTAGCCTTGTAGGTCTCGACGTGAGCTACCTCGCGTGGCTCACGCCCTTCGGCGGCCTGGCCGCTTTCCTCGGCCGCCTCGTCCTCATCATGGTGGGGGCCACCCTCATCGTCCTCGGCACCACAAACTGGAGCCGTGAGCGCCGCCTGATCGACGCCTACCGAAACGAGCGCGCGCTAGCCGACGTCGACGCTCGCCGCAATTAGGCAGTGCCGCAGGCCCACCGCCGCAGGCCACTAATTCAACGCCTCCGCCTCCATCGACCCAATCACTGTGTACGTATTGCCCATCCGCCGCATGCCCTTTGACCATACTAGGTCGGGCGGCGTGTGGAAAATGAGGTCCTCACTCAGCGGCGAGGTGACCCAGGTCTTCTCCGCCATCTCTTCCTCGAGTTGACCGGGCGACCACCCGCTGTACCCAAGGAAAAACCGCACGGTGTGCTCGTCGGCAATTCCCTCGGCGATTAAGAGCGTGAGCTGCGCGAAGTCGCCTCCCCAGTAAAGGTCACCGGAGATGTGGATCGCGTCATCGACGAGTTCGCCGAGCGTGTGGACGAAGTGTAGTGTGTCCCTTTGAACGGGTCCGCCGCTCGAGACCCGCGCATCGAAGTTCGGGAAGTCCCTGAGGAGCATCGGCACGCGGAGATCTAGCTGTTGGCTAAGCACGAACCCGACCGTTCCCTCGTCGTGAACGTCGACCAGGGCGATTGCCGAGCGTCGGAAATTGGGGTCGAGGAGGAAAGGTTCCGCGAGGAGGAGTTGGCCGGTTGCGAGCATGATGTGGGAAGTGGTACTACCCGAGCTGTTCGGTGGCGAGGGTACGATCAATCTTACGTATCAACCCACGTAATATGTTGCCTTTACCCCCCACTTCGACGAAAGACGTGACCCCTTCGCCTGCCATCCGACATATTGTTTCGTTCCAGCGTACCGGGCCAGTCAATTGTTTCACGAGATTGCCGCGGATTGCGTCGACGTCCGTGTGTGGGCGAGCGTCATAGTTTTGGTAAATCGGCGCCCGCGGCATCCGTAGTGACGTAGCCTCGATCGCGGAGCGGAGTTCAGCCTGCGCGGAGGCCATCAAGGGGCTGTGGAAGGCGCCCCCAACGACGAGCGCGATCGTGTGGCTGGCGCCGGCCGCCCTGCAGGCCTCCATCGCGGTAGCCACGGCAGCCTCCTCACCGGAGATCACCAACTGGCCCGGTGAGTTGTAGTTCGCCGGCACGACAATCCCGGTGGTCTCGGCGCAGACCGCCTCGACGACTGAATCCTCGAGGCCGATGATGGCGGCCATGGTCCCGGGCTTGGCCTCGCCGGCTGCCTGCATCGCCTCCGCCCGAGCGCCGACCAACCTGAGTCCGGCGGCGAAGTCGAGGGCCCCGACAGCCGCAAGGGCACTAAACTCGCCGAGGCTATGCCCCGCGACGGCGGCCGGCTGGAATCCGGCGCCTTCGGCCATGGCCCGCACAACCGAGTGCACGTAGATGGCTGGCTGCGTGACGCGTGTCTGGCGCAGGTCCTCCTCGCTGCCGGTAGTCATAATTTCGCTCAGGGCAAAACCGAGTATCTCGTCGGCTTCCGCCAAACGCTCCAACGCAATGGTGCCGAGCTCTCGCAAACCCTCGGCCATGCCGACGAACTGAGCGCCCTGCCCGGGGAAAACGTATGCTCTCATAGCGGCGAATGTAGCGGGTGGAGTACGGGCTTCAACAAATACTACAGCCGCGTAGGAAAGGCCGGTACATCGCGGGCGCCAACATATTATAAGTCTGCCCGCGAGTAATGGCGCGTGGGTTCTGAGTAATGTCGGGCAGCCATTCACCCCCGGGGCGAAACGACCCGCGACGACGGCGGGGCTGCCCAAGGGTAATCCACCCCCTTTTATCTCGCGCTCGACTCGGCTATATCGATGGTGAGAACCCAAGACGCGCTGCGCACTGGTTACCAGGTAGCGCGTTCAACCATTCAACCTTCCACAATTGATCAGCCGTGCAGCCGTGCAGCCACCAGCTTTAAGAATTCGTTGCGGGTCGTGTTTTGCAGGAAACTGCCACTGAACGCGCTCGTGGTCGTGACGCTCGCCTGCTTCTGGGCGCCGCGCATCATCATGCACATGTGACGCCCTTCGAGGACAACGGCCGCACCCTGCGGCTCGAGGACGCGCTGGATAGTATCCAAGATTTGGTGGGTGAGCCGCTCCTGGACCTGGAGCCGACGCGCGAAAACGTCGACGACGCGAGGGATCTTGCTGAGGCCGACGATCTTCCCGTTCGGGATGTACGCCACGTGCGCGCGACCGTAGAACGGCAGCATGTGATGTTCGCACTGAGAGTAGAACTCGATGTCCTTCACGATCACCATCTCGGAATAGTCCTCGGTGAAGAGCGCCGAACGCAGGATGGCTTCGGCGTCTTCGGCATAGCCCTTCGTGAGGAATTGCATGGCTTTGGCGACGCGCTCCGGGGTCTTGACGAGGCCCTCGCGGGCGGGATCCTCGCCGAGAAGGGCGATCATCTCGGCGGAGAGTTCGGCGAGACGCGCGGTAGTGGCGTCGTCGTAGCGTTCTTGAGCTTGGTAGGACACGGGGCGGAGGCTATTTGGGGCTGGAGTCGTCGCCGTAATAGTCGACGTAGATGTTTTCGGTCTCGACGAGGCGGACCCTGTACAGTCGCGATCCGGGGTTGTGCTCGGCGGCGTAGGTGTCGAGTTTTGGCGAAAGCCGCTTCCAGATCGCGATGGCGATATTTTCCGAGGTCGGCTGCGCGCCACTGAGCCAGGGGATATCGAGATTGAGATTGCTGTGGTCGAGCTGGTCGATCACCTCCTCGCGGATGAGGTCCCCGAGGCGCTTGGCGTCGATGACGAAGCCCGTGAGCGGGTGCGGCGTGCCGACGACCGTGACGAAGAGCACGTAGTTGTGGCCGTGCCAGTTGGCGTTGGCGCACTTCCCGAAGGAGGCGCGGTTTTGTTCGGGCGTCCAGGCCTCGACGTAGAGTTTGTGGGCGGCATTAAACGTGACGCGTCGCGTAAGTTGGACCATGGGGGGCGCAAAGGTAAGGGCGGCGGCGTTCGTCGCCGGCGGCGGCGTCCTCGTCGAAGAGCGCACCCGGGCGCGCCGCGCGGCATTAGGTTTGGATCGTGTTCGAGACCCTCCTCCGCAACCGCCCCTACGGCACGGCCGCGCTGGCCTGGCCCCGGCAGGTGCTGCGGTTCGTGGGCCGGCGGGAGGTCTACCACGTAGCCATCTGGACGTTTGCCACGGCGCTCCTACTGTACCTCGAGCGCCCGATAGACGATAGCCGAGAGGTGGCGACCGTGATGGCGAACATCGGCTTTTACGCGGCGATCGTGTACTTCAACCTCAACTACCTTTTCCCGGAATTCCTAATCACCAAGCGCGTTGGCCTTTACTTGGTGCTGTTCGTGCTGGCGGCCGCGATCATGACGCCGTTGCGAAGCCTAGTCATCTACTGGATCTACGCGCGCAACCCGATCGACGTCGACCGCCTACTCGAGTTGCAGTGGGCATTCTTCCTCAGCCACCTCGCCGCCGGAGCAGGCAGCACGATGCTCAAGATCGCCTCGGACTGGACGCGCAACAACCGCGAGCGACAGAAGCTCCAGGCGCAGACCCTCCAGTCGGAGCTGAAGTTTTTGCGGACGCAGATCAACCCACACTTTCTCTTCAATACGCTCAATAGCCTTTACGCGCTGACGCTCAAGAAGTCCGACCGTGCGCCGGAGACCGTGCTCAAGCTAAGCGAGATGATGCGGTATATGCTGTACGAGAGCAACGCGCGCTCGGTCCCGCTGACCAGCGAGGTAGATTATTTGCGCAACTACCTCGACCTCGAGCGCCTGCGACACGGCGAGGGTGCGGACATCCGCTTCGAGGTAGACGGCACACTCGACGACCAGGAGATCGCCCCGATGATCTTGGTGACTTTCGTCGAAAACGCCTTTAAACACGGGCTCGGCAAAGTCTTGCAGGCGGGATTCGTACACATCGTTCTCCTGGTAGAGCGCCAGGAGATCCGCTTCCACATCGAGAACGCCAAGCCGAGCGAACTGATCAGCAGCGACGACCCCGGCGGGATCGGGCTGGTCAACGTGGAGCGCAGGCTCGACCTCCTGTACCCCGACCTGCACGAGCTCCACACCCTCATCACTCACGACACGTACGCCGTCGACCTTTACCTCGACCTCACCCAAACAACGCTAGCATGAACGCCATCATCGTAGACGACGAACCCCTCGCCCAAGAGATCATCGAGACTTACATCAGCCAGGTTCCCGAGGTCACGCTCGTGGGCAAAGCCAGCAACGCCATCGAGGCCAACACGCTCTTGCGTGAGCAGCAGGTCAACCTGATGTTCCTCGACGTGCAGATGCCGATGCTAAACGGTATCGAATTTCTGAAAAGTCTCGAGCGCCCGCCGCTCGCGATCCTCACTACGGCCTACCCGGAGTTCGCCGTGGACGCCTTCAATCTTAGCGTCGTGGACTACCTGATGAAACCCATTGGATTGGATCGCTTCATGAAGGCCGTCAATAAGGCCGTGGCCCTCCACGGCGGTAAGCCGAGGGAGGGGGCCACCGAGGAGATCGAGCGAGAATACATGTTCGTCAAGGCCGACAAGAAACTCGTCAAGGTCGACTTCGACGATATGGTCTACATCGAGGGGCTCAAGGACTACGTCATCATCCGCAATGAAGACTCACGCGTCATCACGCTGCAGACCATGAAAAGCCTCGAGGAGCGACTCCCGTCCAGCAAGTTCCGCCGCATCCACCGCTCGTACATTGTGAATCTCGAGAAGGTGCGCGCGGTAGAGGGCAACAGTGTCGAGGTCGAGGTCAAGGGTCAGCTCAAACTATTAGCCATCGGGAAAAACTACAAGGACGAGCTCCTCGCCCACATTAACTCGTTGAAGATCTAATATTTATGTCTAAGGGTGCCTAGTGTCGACTATTTCAGTGTCGGTACAACCAAATTTCTTTGCACTTTTTTTTGTCAAAGGCTTGTCACTACCAAAAAGCCGTCCTTTATTGCCGGGGATATCTCTTTTTCAACCTCTTACACACTTACCATGCTACAAGCATTTGCGGGTTTGGTCACACTTTTCAGTGCTGACACCTGGAAGAAAGAGACTTTCTAGTCCTTGCTTCAGAGCCGCCTCACGCTCAGCGGCGAGGCGGCTCACTTTTTTATTGCGTTGATTTTTCGCCGAGCACGCTACCAAGAATTTTCATTGCCAGGCATATGTCGGCAACTACCTTATTATTTATTCTATTTATCGATACCTAATCATATCGTTCGTTATCCGACCAGTTCCAACAGTTCGGAATGCTCGAATTGCCGAAAATCGACAGGCGCGACATGACTCACGCCTAGCTCCGGCATGTATACTCCGTAGATCGTGTCGACGGCCGCCATGGTGAGCTTGTTGTGAGTCACGATAATAAATTGCGATCCCTTTGAGAAGCGCTTAATGATGCGGTTAAACTTCTCGACGTTGGCGTCATCTAACGGCGCATCTACCTCGTCGAAGATGCAGAACGGCGCCGGCTTAATGAGGTAGAGCGCGAAGAGGAACGCGGTAGCGGTCAAGGTCTTCTCGCCACCGCTCAACTGATTGATCGTCTGCGGACGTTTGCCCTTGGGCTTGGCGATAATCTCGATCTTAGAGTTCAAGGGCGCTTCGGGATTTAACATCACCATGTCCGCAGTATCCTCGGCGTCAAACAAATGCCGAAAAACTTCTGTAAAATGACCGCGGACCGCCTCGAAGGCGGCGAGTAATTGCTGGGTTGCCGTCTGGTCAATCTCGGCGACGGTCTGCCGTAAATCAGTCATTGCCGACTCGATATCTTCCTTCTGCGACGCTATGCCCTCGCGGCGCTCGTACATCGCGTCGTAAGCCTCGACGGCGAGTGGATTGATCTCGCCGAAACTGTCGAGTCGCTGCTTTTGCTTGAGCAAGCTTGCTTCTAGCTCCGCCAGGGAGCCTTCGACACTTCGCGGCGCTGAGATCGCGGAAGCGAGATCGAGGTTGAACTCGATCCGTAGTCGCTCGGCGAGAGAATTCAGCCGGTAATCGACCTCCGTACGCCTCTCCCGTAGGCGACTGGTGAGTCCCTGGCCGTCGGTAAGCTCCTGCTGCGTCTGCCGCTGCCGCTTTTCGAGATCAGCGATGATCATGCGCCTGGCGTAAAAAGCTTCCTCTCGGGTTTGGAGTAAGGCTTGGTGAGCGGCACGGGTCTCCTCGTCGTTGCGGATGCGCTCGATGACCTCCAAGACTTTCGCTTCGACAGTCTCCACTGCAGAGCCATCGGCATCCAGGGCCTCCCGGCTCTCGAACAGGGCGCGCTCGACTTCCTCTAGCTGTTGCGCTATGAAGTCCCGCTCTCGCGCGAGCGACTGCACGTGATTCTGAAGCTGGATCACGCGTAGGTTGGCCGTGTTAAAGGCGGCGCTGGCGTCCGCCAGGGCTGCGGCGGCTGACTGATTGTCGTCATCGAAGGCCCGGAGGTTTCGTTCGGCGAGTTCTAGGGCCTGGGCCTGGGGACCGCGCCGTAGCTCGAGGGCCGCCTGGTCGGAGCTCAGTGCCTCCGCTCGCGAGCGGGCATCGGCTTCCACCTTGTCCTGATCGACCCGCTGTAGCAGGGCACTCTCGAGTCGCGCCGTGGCTGTCGCGGCGTCGCGTTCGGCCCGCGCGACTTCCCGGCGCAGCGTCGTTAGGGCATGCTGGTCAACCTCCGCTTTCAGCTGCTGCAAGGCTAAGGCGGTGCGGGCGCGGAGCAGCTCGACTTGTTGGTGCTCGATCGTGAGTTGCTCGAGCAGCTGTCGCTGGGCCTCCAGACGCTGGCGGCGACCCGTTTGGCGACCGAGTTGTCGGTTGACGGCTCCCCCGCGAGCGCTGGCCCTGGACCACAACTGTGTGCCGGCTGCGTCCACGAGCTGTTGACCTGCGCCAAGCACGGGAGCTGAGCCGTGCGCGGGTGTGACGTATAGACCCGCGCCGAGTTCACGAAGTATTTCGCGATACGCTTCGGGTACCTCGACGTGTCGTAACAGAGGTTCCGCTCCGATCGGCGCGCCCCGTCGGTCGAGATCATGACTGGGCAAGTTGTGACCGGATAGATCGATGAAGAGCACCGTGGTCTGCGGCTGATTTGCTTCCGCCAAAACTTGCAATCCCTCCGCAGCAATGCCTGCATCAGGGACGACGAAAGCACCTAGTACATCAGCGAAGGCTGCTTCTACTGCGGGGCGATAGGCATCGGGCACCTCAAGGAGTTCGCCGAACTGGGGGTAACGCTCGCGCCAACCGAGCTTGTTGGCCAAATACTTGTCCGACTCCGAGCTCCCCTCCAACCTTTCGAACGCCGCCCGCAACATGTCTGCCTCGTTGCCGACGCGCTGGCGCTCGCTGGCGAGCTGGCTCAGTCGCGGCGCCAATTGGTCGAGTTCATCGCGGAGGCGCCCCTGCTCAGTGGCGCGCTCGGCGTCCTCGCGCTCGGAAGTCGCTAATCGCTTGCGGAAGAGTGCTAATTGTCGAGCGCTCCGCAGGTCGTCCTCAATCAGTTCGGCCTGCTGCTGCTCCGCCCGCTCCCGACGGTGGGCGCGTGCGCTGCGCTCCTGGTCGAGGGCATCGATCCGACTTTCCACTACCGCGAGTCGCTTGTCGGTCTCGAGCAGCGTCCGTTCGGCTTGTTGTAGCCTCTCGGTGTTCTCGCGGACGGTCCCGCGGAGGGTAGCCACCCTCTCCTGTTGTGCGAGGTGGACTATTCGTGCCTCGTCGAGGGTTTTGGCGAAAGCCGTCACGCCATCCTCGGCCTGGGCGACTTGCAGGGTGCGTCTGGCGAACTCTGCGGAGAGCCGCTCCTGGTCGCCGATAGCCCTCGCGCGCTGTTGCCGCAGTTTATCTAGGTTCTGGCTGAGATATGCGAGCTTTTGCTCGGCCAGCTGTTTGTCGCTGATCGCTCCGCGGAGCTTGGCTTGCACCAATCCGAGTCGCCGGCGCTCCTCGCCTAGGTGGTGCTCCTCGGTGAGGTGCTCCTCGCGGTGCCCCTGCAGATTAGTATCGGTCTCGGAAAGCTCGGCCGCAGTGGTCGTAACGAATGCCTCCGCCCTCGCCAGCTCCCCCTCGACCCCGCGGCGCTGTCTTTCGAGGGATCGACTGCTGAGGTAGGCGAAGTCAAGGCTCGCGCTTCGGTAGTCGTCGCGCCAGACGAAGTACTTCTTCGTACGTCGGGCCTGCTTCTCGAGGGCCGCGAGCTGACCGTCTATCTCGTGGACGAGATCATCGACGCGGTCGAGGTCCTCCTGTGTGCGCTCGAGCCGCGAGAGCGTCTCCTTCTTACGGACCTTATAGACGCTAATGCCTGCGGCCTGCTCGAGCATCCGTAGACGGGAGTTGTCCTTGTCGGCGAGGATGTCGTCCACCATGCCGAGGGCAATAATCGAGTAGGAGTTGCTTTCGATCCCGGTATCGACGAACAGGTCGGTAATGTCTTTACGACGGCAAACCACGCCGTTGAGGCGGTACTCCGAGTCGCCGTTGCGGTAGAGCAGGCGCCCGATCGTGACCTCGTGAAAGTCGGAGCGCAGCACGCCGCGGTCGTTGTCGAATGTGAGGAACACCTGGGCAACATTGCCGGGCTTCCGCTTGTGGGTACCGTTGAAGATCACGCTCGACATCTTGTCGAGCCGCAGCTCTCCCGTCTTCTGCTCCCCGAGCACCCACCGGATCGCGTCGACTATATTGGATTTGCCCGAGCCGTTCGGACCCACCACCCCAATGACGTCCTCGCGGAAATGGAGCACGGTCTGGTGGGCGAAGGACTTGAAGCCCTTAATCTCTAGCTTGACGAGTCGCATGGGCGGCGCAAAACTAGATGCCCTGGGCGGAAGGCCCTGGGGAAGCTTGTGCACACCGTCCGACCCTGTGAGCTCCGGTCGTAGTGCGGAGTACCTCGACGCAGTACTCCCGTCTCTGGGGGCTCTGTCGTATCAAACATCAACAATGCGTGCACGAGCGCTCTGCTCCCTTACCTGTCCTCGGTCCGGAAGCCGAAGTTGCGGAAGTGGAGCACGCGAATACTAGTGTTCTCCTGGCGGGCGGGGCGGCGCTCCCCCACGGCGCCCGAGTCGTCGCCAGCGTAATTGGGCCGTAGCTCGTAGTTCGAGGCGAGTCCCCTGTAGGACGCCGGCAGGTGCTCCGTCCACTCGATGCCGTACTTGCTGATGAGCGGAAGCGCGTAGCTCACGGCGTCGTAGCCGAGGAAGGCCGCCAAATCGGGAGCCGTGTTGTAGGTGGCCACGAAGCGATCGACGAAGCGGGTGACCTCGTAGTCGTCGTAGTCGACCATCGGCCCCGAGGTGATGGTGACGCCGTGCGACTCCATGAGCGTCGGGTCGAGTTGCTTCATGTCGGACCACTGCGGCATCCCGACGAGTTCGACGGCGCGGCCGCGCTTGTAGAGCTGCAGTTGGCTCATGAAGCCATTGATCAGGTCGGGATTGTTGTAGATCGGGAGAACGAATACCGACGTGCCATCGGTCGCGAAGCGGCCGTCCCAGTTGAGGCCAGTTTGTGAGTTGCCGGATGACTCAAGCCGCCACGTCCGCCAGGAGGCCTGCTTCGGCATGAGGTCGCGCTGGCGCGCGAGGAGGTAGGCCACCATACGGTCCTGTTCGCCGTTCGGTAATCCGAGTAGCACGACTTGCTCGGGTTGGTAGGTCTTCGAGAGGTAGGCGGCGAGCTGATCGAGGTGCGTCGGCAGACCCGGATTCATCTGTAGCATTTGGGGGTAGTCCATCGCGAGATCTGCTGCGGCGCTGAATGGCACGATCAGCGGGAGCGAAATGGCTTTTGCCGGCTCGATCACGGCTTTTGCGGCGGGCGTGAGGTAGGGGGCGATCAGGCAGTGGCTCGCGCGGATATCCGGGTCACTCATGAGGCGCTGGGACGCCGCGGCGTCGCCCTGGCTGTCGAAGATGTGGATGTTGGCTTTCTGACCCTTGGCCTCGAGGTCGAAGAGTGCGAGTTTAATCCCGGCGAAGTAGTTCACGGCCCACTCGCTGTTGGGCGGCAATTCGGTACGGCCCTGCGCCGAGAAGCTGTTGCCAAAAAACGGCATCATGACCGACAACTGCGGCGTGATACCGGCGGCGGGGCCTTGCTTCGGCACGGTGACAGGCGGCGGCGGCGGCGGCGGCGGTGCAACGACGACGACGGCGGTATCGATGGGCTTGGGGGCCGTGGGGGTCTCGGTGGTGCGCGGGGGCGTTGGGCGGGTGGTCGTCGTACGTTTGGCGCCGTCGCAGCCCCCGACGAGCAGGGCGACCGACAGGAGGAGGGCGGCGATGGACGCCCAACCTCCCCTACTCCCACTCGATGGTCGCGGGTGGCTTGGTGCTAATGTCGAACACGACGCGGTTGATTCCTCGGACATGGTTGATGATTTCGCCGGAGATGTCGGCCAGAAGCTCGTAAGGTAGGCGGCTCCACTCGGCCGTCATCCCGTCGAGACTGTCCACCGAACGAAGGGCGATGGTCTTTTCGTAGGTGCGCTCGTCGCCCATGACACCGACCGACTGCACGGGAAGCAGGATGGCGCCCGCCTGCCAAACCTTGTCGTACCAGCCGGACGCGCGCAGGTGCTTAATGTAGATCGCGTCCGCCTCCTGGAGCATGGCCACTTTCTCGGGCGTAATGTCGCCGAGGATGCGGATTCCCAGGCCCGGGCCTGGGAAGGGATGACGGCCGAGGATACCCTTCGGGATGTTGAGCTCAGCGCCAACGCGGCGGACCTCGTCCTTGAAGAGACTGCGCAGCGGCTCGACTACTTTAAGGTTCATCCGCTCCGGCAGGCCCCCGACGTTGTGGTGACTCTTGATCGTCACGCTCGGTCCGTGGACGCTCACCGACTCGATCACGTCGGGATAGATGGTCCCTTGCGCGAGCCAGGTCACACCGGTGGCGCGTTTGGCCTCGACGTCGAAAACCTCGATGAAGGTGCGGCCGATGGCTTTGCGCTTGGCCTCCGGGTCGGACAGACCG
The DNA here is from genome assembly GCA_041744755.1 of Saprospiraceae bacterium. GTDB lineage: Bacteria > Bacteroidota > Bacteroidia > Chitinophagales > Saprospiraceae > CALDTK01. The sequence continues at coordinate 14,436 of JBGTKC010000050.1, read as the reverse complement.
GCGAGCGCGGTGTAGAACTCCCGCTTCGCGTCGACGCCCGTGATCTGGAGACCCATGTCGCGGTAGGAGTGCAGGACCTCCTCGAACTCGTTCTTACGCAGGAGCCCGTTGTCGACGAAGAAGCAGATGAGCTGGTCGCCGATGGCGCGGTGCAAGAGGCCCGCCGCCACGGTGGAATCTACCCCACCCGACAGGGCGAGGAGCACCTTGTCGGAGCCGAGCTGCACGCGCAATGCCGCGACGGTCTGCTCGACGAAGTGCTCTGGGGTCCAGTCGCCCGTACACCCGCAAATGTGGATACAGAAGTTGCGCAGCAGGTGCAGGCCGTGCTCGGAGTGCGTCACCTCCGGGTGGAACTGAATGCCGTACACTGGTTTTGCGAAAGCGCCACCGGCCTCGGACCCGTAGGCCGCCACCGCTACATCGTGGGTACTCGCCAACTGGCGAAAGCCGGTCGGCACCTTGGTGATCGTGTCCCCGTGACTCATCCAGACCTGGCTACCGACCGGCACGTCGGCGAAGAGCGCATCGGACGTGTCGACGGCCGAGAGCTTCGCGCGACCGTACTCGCGCTTGTCGGAGTTGGCGACCGTGCCGGCGTGGGCGTGCGCGAGCCACTGCGCACCGTAGCAAACGCCGAGCACGGGCACCTTCCCGAGCACGGCATCGAGCTCGGGATGGAGCGCCTCCGGCTGGAGGACACTGAAGGGTGACCCGCTGAGGATGACGCCCTTCGTCGCGGCCGTGAGCTTGGGGATCTTATTGAACGGGACAATCTCGCAGTACACGTTTAGCTCGCGGACGCGTCGGGCGATGAGCTGGGTGTACTGCGATCCGAAGTCGAGGATCAGGATTTGCTCTGTCATCTCGGGGTGGGGTTATTCAATGAGGCCGCGACCCTCCTTGACGATGAGGCCTTCCTTCTGGAGCGATTTCAGCAAAGCGTCGAGGACGCCGTTGATAAACTCCTTGCTCTTCTCGGTGGAGTAGGTCTTGGCGAGCTCGACGTACTCGTTGAGCGTCACCTTGGGCGGGATCTCGCTGAACTCCAGCAGTTCGCCGAGCGCCATCTTGATCAGCACCATGTCGAGGACCGCGACGCGCTCGGAGTCCCAATTCTTGAGCACCGGCTGGACGTAGGCAAGCAGTCGTTCGTCTTCCGACAAAACGAACTTCAGGAGGTGCGCCCCAAATTCCTCGGCGGTCTCCTCGTCGGTGCGGTAGGCCTCGAGGAAGGCCTGATCGCCGTCGCCGTTTCGAGTGGCCGCCCTCGGCAATGATTTGAGGACCTTTTTCGCGGCGCCGATGACGAGTGATTTGTCGGCCTCCCACCGGGCGTAACGGTCCTCGATGAAATCGTTGTAAGCCTCGTTGTCCATCAGGGCTTTGTGGGCCTTGAGGACCGCGACCAGGTGAACCTCGCGGCTCGGTTCCGGGGTCACGACATACTCATCGTAGCCGTCCCAAGTTTTGGCGGAAGCGTAAAAGCCCCGCATCTTCTCCTCGTCGAGGAGTTCGGAGAACTTGCGGCTATCGGCGGCCCTGGCGAGCTCGGTGGAGTTGGCGAGGGCGAGGACGACGGGATTGTCGTAGAGGTTGGGGCGGAAGAGCTTATCGGCCTCGCTCGGGAGCAGGCGTGCGGCGCGGCGCTTCTGCTCCTCGCGGGCCTCGTGGAGGACGCGCGTAAAGGCGTAGAGGTCGAACAGGAGGTTGCCGAAGCTCTGGTCGACCATGCGGCGGAAGGCCTGCAGGGCGAGGGGGTGCGTCAGGCCAGCGTCCTGCCTCTCGGCGTAGAGGAGCTGCATGACTTTAACGCGGACGTTTCGGCGGGAGAGCATGTCGAGGAACGGGTGAAGCGGCAAAGGAACGCGGCTTTCGCCAAAACGAAGAAGGAGATATAGGCGCGGGGCTAGTTGGGCGGGCTTGCCTTGTTGGGCGGGCTTGCCTAGTCGGGCGCGTTCCTAGTTTGCCGGCTTCGCCTAAGTGGAAGTCGGTCGATTGTACGAAAGCGTAACCGATTTAGGTGGAGCAGCTCAACTAGGAATCGCAGTAATCGCCCTTTTATGTACCTTTGCCCCCGTGCTCTACACTCCCCAAACCTGGTGGTGGCCTCCCGTAACCGATCCCCGGAAGGCATCCCGCGTGTAGTCACCCCACCCAAATCGACTATTACCCAGCGGCCCGCTCCTTCCGAGGAGCGGGCCGCTGTTCATTTGCGACCCCACCATCCACCCTGCCCCTACCCTCCCCCACGTCCGCGCATGCCCACCTTCCACATCCACAAGGCCAGCCTCTCCGCCGACGAAACCACGCCGGTGGCCACGTTCAGGCTGCTGCGGGCCTACTTCTCGCCGGCGGTGCTGCTGGAGTCCCACAACTTCGAGCAGCGGCGAGATTCGAGCTCGATCATCGGGGTGGACCCGCTGATTGAGCTCCGCTACGCCGATAATCAGTTGACGACCACAGACTACACGACTGCGCGGGAGACGAGCGAGACGCTGGAGCGGGCCGAAGTGCTGCCGGCTTTCCGCAGGGCGGTGGCGGCGGTAGACTACGTCGGCGACCCGGGGCGGATCGACGGCTTCTTTGGGTTCACGTCCTTCGACGCGTACCGGTTCGTCGAGCCGGAGCTCGAACACGCCGGAGCGCACGCTTTCTTGCCCGACCTGCACTATTTTTTATTTCGCTTCCTCCTGGTCTTCAACCACTTTCACGAGCGCATCGAGATCATCGAGTTCGCGCCCGAGGGGGAGGCCTCGGAGATCCCGAAACTGCTGGCACTCTGGCGACAGGGCGCACCCCCAGAGGGGGATTTCGGCGTGACCGGGACTGAGCACTCCCCGCTCGACGACGACGCCTACGAGGCCATGGTGGCAAAGGGTATGGAGCACTGCGAACAGGGCGACACCTTCCAGGTCGTGCTCTCGCGCCCGCACCTCCAGTCTTTCACCGGCGACGACTTCGTGGTCTACCGGCAGCTGCGGCGCCTCAATCCCTCGCCTTACCTGTTCTACTTCGACTTCGGGCAGTATCGCATCTTCGGGGCGAGTCCCGAGGCGCTGCTGACAGTCAAGGACGGTCGCGCCGTAGTGCGGCCGATCGCGGGCACGGCCCCGCGCACGGGCGTCGCGGCGGAGGATGCCGCCGCCGCCGAACGATTGCTCGCCGACCCGAAGGAGAATGCCGAACACCGGATGCTCGTCGACCTCGCCCGTAATGATCTCAGTAGAAGCTGTTTTCCCGTAAGGGTAGACCGACTGCGCACCATAGAGTACTTCTCGCACCTCATGCACATCGTGAGCGAGGTCTCCGGTGAGATCGAGGGCGGGCGACATCCGTACGACATCTACACCGAGGTCTTCCCGGCTGGGACCCTGAGCGGTGCACCCAAATTTAAAGCCGTCGAACTCATCTACCGCTACGAGGGCGCCCCCCGCGGCGCCTACGGCGGCGGACTCGGCTACGTGTCCCCGCGTGGCGGCTTCGACCACTGCATTATCATCCGTTCGGCGGTGAGCTACGGCAACACCCTCCACTTCCGCGCTGGCGGCGGAATCGTCGCCGCGAGCACGCCAGCCGGAGAGCGCGCCGAGGTGCGCCACAAAACCAATGCTTTGCGCCAGGCCATCGCCCAGGCGGATTTACACCAGAACGACCCCCAGCTATGAGGCACGACCGGATCCTACTGATTGACAACTTCGACAGCTTCACGTATAATATTGTGCACCTGCTGCGCAGCCTTGGCGTCGGCCTAGATCGGATGGACGTCGTGCGCAACACCCGCATCGACTTGGACGCGATTACCGACTACCAAGCCGTCATCTCCAGCCCCGGTCCCGGCCTACCGGAGACAAGCGGACTTCTGTTGCCGGCGTTAAAGATCTGTCTCGACGAGCGCGTGGCCTATCTCGGGATCTGCCTAGGGCTGCAGGCGCTGGGGATGGCCACGGGCGGGCGTCTGCGGCGATTATCACAGGTCCGCCATGGCGTCCAACACGTCTGCAAGCTCGCGGCGCCCGATCCGATCTTCGCGGGTCTCGGCGAGCGTTTCGACGTGGGGCGCTACCACTCCTGGGTCATCGACGAGGCGACTGTGCCGGTGACCTTGCGCATCACGGCCGCGACCGACGACGGCGTCATTCAGGCGGCGGCGTACACCGAGGGTCCGGCCTGGGGCGTACAGTTCCACCCGGAGTCCATCATGTCACCGGAGGCCGGTCCGCAGATCATGGCCAATTTCCTCGCGCTGTCTGCTTCGCGGCTTTCGCCAAAACCCGCCGTCCATGCGTGACACACTCGACCTGCTGTTTGCGGGACACACGCTTCAGGCGCCCGAGGCGCTCAACCTCATGGACGGGATCGTCGAGGGGCGCTTCCCTGCGGAGCAGATTGCGGCGATGCTGGCCGTGTACCGGATGCGGCTCCCGAGCGGCGGCGAATTGGCGGGTTTTCGCGAAAGCCTGCTGCAACGCGCCACCAAAATCGACCTCGACGCCGACGACGCGATCGACCTCGTCGGCACGGGCGGCGACCGCAAGGACACCTTCAACGTGACGACGCTCGCCGCCCTCACCGTAGCTGCTTGCGGACATCGGGTCGTCAAGCACGGCAACGGTTCGGCCTCCTCGAAGCACGGCTCGAGCGATACACTGCGGGCGGTGGGCTTGGGCTTTCGCCAAAACGAGGACGACCTGCGCCGACAGCTCGACGCAGCCCACATCACCTTCGTGCACGCGCCCTTATTTCATCCCGCCCTCGCGCCCGTCGGACCGGTGAGGCGCGCTCTCGGCGTGTCGACCATCTTTAATCTACTCGGCCCGCTCGTCAATCCGGCGCAGCCGGGCTACCACTACATCGGCGTGGCCGACGCCCGGATGCAGGGCGCCTTCGCGGAAAGTTTCGCCGGGCACGCCCGCGGCTACAACATCGTGCACGCGATGGACGACTACGACGAAGCCACTTTGACCGGACCCGTGCGCTGCTTCACGCACCACGGCCGCTACACTATTCAGCCGCGCGACGTGGCGCTCTCCCCTACCCGGCCTGAGGACATCACCGTGGCAGACGACCCGAGTGCGCAGTTCTTGCGGATCTTGCGCGGCGAGGGCACCCGCGCCGAATCCGAAACCGTGGCCCTAAACGCCGGCCTCGCGATCGAGGTTAAGACGGGGGCGAGCCTGCGGGCCTGCATCCACGAAGCCCACGAAGCACTTCTGTCGGGCCGCGCCTTTGCCAACTTCCGAAAACTCCTTGCCGCGTGAGTGTACTCGAAGACATCAATGCCCGCAGCCGACGCGCGGTGGCCAAGCGCGCTGCCCTCCTGCCCCTTCGCGAATTGCAAGCCAGGCTTGCCGTCGACCAGCTGGGAGACCAGCGATTTGCTTCTTCCGATACGTCCGGTGTGGTGTCGGAAGAGCAGCCTGATCCCGAGGCCACGCGCGACAAAAGCTTGGGCGACGGGATTGATATCTCCAAAACCACGCCAGCGACCAAATCGCAAACCCGCTCACTGGCGGCGGCCTTGCGGCGCGGGGAAGGCCCACGCGTCATCGCCGAGCACAAGCGCGCCTCCCCGAGCGAGGGTAACTATGCCTGCCCGGCGGCCCTGGCGGATGTCATACGTGGCTACACCGCCGCAGGTGCCGTCGCGCTCAGTATCCTCACCGAGGAAGAGCGTTTTGGCGGAAGCCTCCAACACTTGCAGGAGGCGCGCGCTCTCACCAACCTACCGCTGCTCCGGAAGGATTTTATCGTCGACGAGTACCAACTGTACGAGGCGAAGCTGGCCGGTGCTGATGCTGTACTCCTTATTGCCGCCGGGCTGAGTATTGACGAGGCCATTTCGTTTTGCCGAAAGGCGCACGAGCTCGGTCTCGAGGTCTTGCTGGAGCTACACGAGGTCACTGAACTCGACTACCTGTCCATCGGACCGGACGTGGTCGGTATCAACAACCGTGATCTGCGAACGCTGAAGATAGATTTACGAACCTCGGAGGCCCTTTTGTTCCAACTCCCGACCGACTTGCCGCGTATAAGCGAGAGCGGTATCCAGAGCCCCGAAGACGCGGCCCGTATGTTGCGCATCGGCTACGAAGGCTTGCTGATCGGCACGCGGTTCATGAAGTCGAGCGACCCAGGAGCCGCCCTTAACACTTTCCTACACGACATACGCGCGGCATTATGATCATCAAAGTCTGCGGCCTTACGCCGCGTACGCCCCTGGACGAGCTCGCGACCCTGCCCGTGCACTGGGGCGGGCTCATCTTCGTGGAGGCCTCCCCGCGCTACGTCGGGACGAAACCCTTCGCCCTGCCGCCGAGCATCAAGCGCGTCGGCGTGTTTCGGGACATGCTCCCGCACCAGATCCAGTCGATCTCGCGGGAGTGGCACCTCGACTACGTCCAGCTCCACGGGCACGAGACCCCGAGCATGGTGGCTGAGCTCAAGGCCTGCGGCTGCGAGATCATTAAGACGATCCACGTCCAGGGCCCGCGGGACCTGGAGCGCGCCGACCGCTATGAGGATGCCGACTACCTACTGTTCGACCGCATCGGAGGCGGTACCGGCAAGAAGTTCGACTGGGAGTGGCTGAGCAGTTACACCTACGACAAACCTTTCCTGTTGGCCGGCGGTATCGGCCCGGACGACGCCGCGGCGCTGGCCGAGATGGACTACCCCGCCCTAGCAGGTTTCGACCTGAACAGCTGTTTCGAGCGGGCCCCCGGGGAAAAAGACCCGGCCCTGCTCTACGAATTCCTCCACCATGAGCTACCGCGTTGACCGCCCGAACCCCGCCGGGCTCTCCGACCCGACCACCATCCCCTTTGACATGAACTACCACGTCGACCCGCAAGGGTACTACGGCCCTTTCGGCGGGGCTTTCGTCCCCGAACTGCTGTGGCCCAACGTCGAGGAGCTGCGCACGACTTACCTCGATTTCATCGCGAGCGAGGGCTTCAAGACCGAATACGCTGAGCTCTTGCGGGACTACGTAGGTCGGCCGACGCCGCTGTTTTACGCCAAGCGGGCCAGCGAGCGCTACGGCTGCCAGGTGTACCTCAAGCGTGAGGACCTCTGTCATACGGGGGCTCACAAGATCAACAACACCGTGGGACAGATCCTGCTGGCGCAGCACCTCGGCAAGACCCGCATCATTGCCGAGACGGGGGCCGGGCAGCACGGCGTAGCTACGGCGACGGTCTGCGCGCTCAAGGGACTGGAGTGCATCGTGTACATGGGCGAGGTCGACATCGCGCGCCAGGCGCCGAACGTGGCGCGGATGCAGATGCTCGGGGCGGAGGTGCGGCCAGCGCGCAGCGGCTCAAAGACCCTCAAGGACGCCACCAACGAGGCGATCCGCGACTGGATCAACCACCCGGACGAGACCCACTACATCATCGGTTCGGTGGTGGGGCCGCACCCGTACCCGGATCTGGTGGCGCGCTTCCAGGCCATTATCTCGGAGGAGATCCGCTGGCAGTTGAAAGAGCAGACCGGGAGTGAATTGCCGACGGCCGTCGTGGCCTGCGTCGGCGGTGGCAGCAATGCCGCTGGTGCCTACTTCCACTACCTCCACGAGCCGAGTGTCCGCCTCATCGCCGTGGAAGCGGCCGGCCTGGGCATCGACACCGATTACAGCGCGGCGACCAGCCAACTGGGGACCCTCGGCGTCTTACACGGCAGTCGGACACTGCTCATGCAGACCGCCGACGGCCAGATAGTGGAGCCGTACTCGGTGTCGGCGGGGCTAGACTACCCAGGAATTGGCCCGATGCACGCCCACTTGATACAGTCCGGCCGGGCCGAGGCCATCGCGGTGACCGACCGTGAGGCCTTGCAGGCGGCGCTCGACCTGTCTCGCACCGAGGGTATCATCCCGGCACTGGAGACGGCTCACGTCTTCCCGGCGCTCGAGCGTTGCGACTTTCGCCAAAACGACGTCGTCGTCGTCAACCTCAGCGGCCGCGGCGACAAAGACCTCGATATGTACCGCGCCTACCTGGCCGACCCGGACAACTTCGGCAAGACGCCCCTCCACGAAACCCACTAGGCCCATGGACCGCATCGAAGCCGCCTTCGCGAAGGCCAGTACGCAAGTTTTGCCGCAAGGCCCCTATGGCGAACCGCTCGCACCGCTACCCGAGACGCTCGTCGCCGGTGCCCCGACGCACCCGCTGCTCAATGTTTACATGACGGCGGGCTACCCACACCTCGACTCCACCACAGTATTGCTGCGCGCGCTCAGCGAGGCCGGGGTCGACTTCATCGAGGTGGGGATGCCGTACTCGGACCCGCTGGCCGATGGCGAGACCATACAAGTGAGTTCGACGCAAGCGCTCCGCAATGGCATCACGTTGGCCAAAATCTTCGACCAGATTAAGTCGGTCCGCACCGAGGTGGAGCCGCCGATCATCCTGATGGGCTACTACAACCAGGTGACACGCTACGGTCGCGACCGGTTCCTGGACGACTGTACGCGCGCCGGAGTCGACGGGCTCATCCTGCCCGACCTGCCGCTCGATGTCTACCGTCACGAGTTCCGCGCGGAGCTGGAGCGACGCGAGTTGGGCATCAGCTTCCTCGTGACGCCCCGCACGCCGGAGGCACGGATCCGGGAGATAGACGCGCTGTGCCGTGGCTTCCTGTACGTGGTCTCCGCCTCGAGCACGACGGGTTCACGGGCGGGCGTGGCCGAGACTTCTGATGCCTACTTCGAGCGCTTGAACCAGATGGACCTGACGAGCCCACGGCTCATTGGCTTCAACCTGAGCGACAGGGAGGGTTTGGCGCGGACTACGCGGTGGGCTGCCGGTGGCATTATTGGTTCGGCGTTTATCCGCGCGCTGGATGAGGGAGACGTGGCAGGGAGCGCGGGGAAATTTGTGGCTTCGCTGCGGTAGCCGCTGCGCTCCATCCTCCACGTCAAAGCCAAATCGGAGCGGTGCTCCTTCTTCGCCCACTCACAACAAGCCCCCTCGCTGCCCGTTTTTGCATCCGATGTTCCCAAACCTCCTCCAGCGGCTGGACTGCGCGGCCGCCAGTCGACGCGCCTGGCTCATTGCGGCAGTCGCACTACTGTTCGTTTTGGCGCAAGCCCTGATGTCTTGCAATTACACCCGCAAGATTACCGACGGACCTACGGCCTACGAACTCATGCGCTACCACGAGGCGGTGCCGATGCTCGAGAAGGAGTACAAGGCGGAGAAGTCACGGGTGCAGCGAGGCAAGATCGCCTGGATGCTCGGGGAGAGCTACCGCGAGCAGCACCAGCCGGCCGAGGCTCGGGAGTGGTACCGCCAGGCGTACGATCTACAGTACGGTCCGGAGGCGCTGGAGCGCTACGCGCAGACCCTCATGCAGACCGAGCAGTACAAAGAGGCCCTCGCGGCCTACGAGGAGCTCGGTCGCGAGATCGGCTCGCGGTACCAGTACCGACGCCAGGTGCAGGCCGCGCAGATGGCGATGGAGTTCGACGTCGCGCGACAGGGGTTGTACTCCGTCGCGAAGACGGAGCTCGGACTCGGCGCGAGCACCTACGCGGCTAACTACACGCAGGGCGACGTGCTGCTCATCAGTGCCGACGAGCGCGCCACGACTGGCAAAAGAGCCACCGACCCCTACGCCTGGACCGGGCGAACCTTCTCGGATCTCTACCTCCAGCCCCTCGGCGGCGGGGAAGCCGTGGCCCTCGCGGGACGCATCAACGGACCTTTCAACGAAGGGGCCGCGACCATTAGCCCCGGCGGTAAGGAGCTCGTATTCACGCGGTGCGCACCTATGGGCGACGAGGCTGGCTACTGCCGCCTCATGCGCGCCGAGCGCGAGGGAGACGCCTGGTCGGAGCCACAGGCGCTTGCCTTCCAGGAGGGCGAAGTCAACTACGTGCAGCCGGCCTGGTCGGCGGACGGTAACCTACTCTACTTCTCGAGCGACAGCCCCGACGCCGTCGGCGGCTACGACCTCTACTTCGTCGAGCGCGTACCGCCGCACGAATGGAGCTCGCCGACGCGCCTCCCGCGGACCATCAATACCGCCGCCAACGAACACTGGCCGAGCCTGCGGGGCGATACGCTCTACTTCGCCTCGGACGGACACGCTGGCTTCGGCGGACTCGACATCTTCCGGACCTACCCCTTCGGCTCCGACGGCTGGGCTTCGCCTTACAATCTGCTACCGCCGGTCAACGGCGGCGGCGACGACTTCGCGGTGTCGTTCCCGCGGATGGAGGCGCGGGGCGGGGACGTGCTCGCGGTCATGACCTCGAACCGGGGCGATGGCCAGGACCAGATCTACACCCTCGGTGCGCCCCCGCCCCGGCCCGTCGACCCGGCACCCGTTGACTCCACGGCCGCTGAGCTCCCGGTGTGGCGGCTCTTAATCACGGTAGTGGAGTCGATCCTCCAGGACCCGAGTGACCCCGGGAGCCGGGTGCTCGGGAAGAAACCCCTCGAGGCGGCCACCGTCAAGGTGGAGCCCGCAGGTGCCGACAGCACGCTTTCGCAAAACGAGCCCGGCGTTTACAGCCTTACGGTCGAGCCGGAGATCCGGTATCGCTTCCTCGCCAACGCCCCCGGCTACCTCAGTCGCGACGGGGTTTTCAGCACCCAGGGCCTCCGCAAGCTCACCGGGGACCGCGGGCAATCTTTCGAGCTCGAGATCGAGCTCAACAAGGTCTACACCAACCGCGAGATCGCGCTCCAGAACATCTACTACGACCTCGACAAGGCCGACATCCGCGCCGACGCCCAGCCGACCCTACGGGCCCTGGCGCGCGACCTCCAGCTCAACCCGGGCCTCCGGATCCGCATGGGTGCGCACACCGATTGCCGCGGCGGCGATGCCTACAACCGCGAACTGAGCCAGCGCCGCGCCGAAAGCGCCGTGAAGTTCCTCATCGAGCAAGGGGTCAACGGCGACCGCCTGGAGGCCACCGGCTTCGGGGAGGACGTGCCGCTGACGACCTGTGCGTGTAGCCGCTGTACCGAGGACGAGCACCAGCTCAACCGGCGGACGACCTTTACGGTGCTGGAGTAAAGACCTGGACGCGAGTTCCGCGATGGAGACGCGAACCTTGCGTCCCAAAAGCCCCATAGGCCATTTTGTCAGGTTACATTCGCACCCATGACGCTACAGGGGGTGAAGCAGCGCTTCGGGATCATCGGGACCTCGCCGGAGTTGGACCGCGCCATCGACACGGCGATGCGGGTGGCGGCCACCGACCTCACCGTGTTGGTCCAGGGGCAATCGGGCGTCGGCAAGGAGAGCTTCTCGCAGATCATCCACCAGCTCAGCGCCCGCAAACACAATGCCTTCATCGCCGTCAACTGCGGGGCGATCCCGTCGGGCACCATTAATTCGGAACTGTTCGGCCACGAGAAAGGCGCTTTCACGGGGGCTACCGCCGACCGGAAGGGCTACTTCGAGACCGTCGACACCGGGACCATCTTCCTCGACGAGGTCGGCGAGATGCCGCTCGACACCCAGGCCTACCTGTTGCGGATCCTGGAGTCCGGTGAGTACTTCCGCGTCGGGTCGAGCCAAACCCGCAAGACCGACGTGCGGATCGTGGCCGCCACCAATGTCGACCTCATGGACCGCGTGAAGCAGAACCGCTTCCGCGAGGATCTCTTTTACCGGCTCAACACGGTCCCGATCCGGATCCCGTCCCTGAGCGAGCGCCGGCAGGACATCTTCTTGCTGTTCCGCAAATTCGCCCTCGACTTCTCGGAGCGCTACCGCACCGAACCCGTGCGACTCGAGGACTCCGCCAGGCTCGTGATCGAAAATTACGCCTGGCCGGGCAACGTGCGCGAATTGCGCAACGTGGCCGAACAGCTCAGCGTCATGAGCACCGAATCCCGCGTCGAGGCCGAACAACTCTACGCCATCGTCCCAAAGCTAAAGGAGCGAAACCTGCCGGCCAGACGTTTCGATGGCGCCGGCGAGACGGGCGCTGGCGCTAACGTGGGTGCGGGTCTCGGCGAGCGCGACATCTTGTACCGCTTACTGTTCGATATGAAGGGCGACCTCAACGAGCTCAAGGGCGTGCTCGCCGAACTGATCAGCAACAACAACCTCCGCGTGAGCCGGGCGCAGCTCGAGCAACTCGAGGACGCGGACGTGCCGCGGCTCCGCGCCCTCGGCGCCCGCGAACAGCGCTACAATGGCAATGGCAGCAGCAACGGCGTTAGCAACGGTCACAAAGGCGAAGTCACGGAGGCAAGTTTTGGCGTAAGCCGGCGTTTCGGGAGCGGCTACGGCAGCGACGGCAAGCCCGACGCCGCCCAGGGCTACAACGGCGGGCCGATCATCATCGACGCCCCCCACGACTTCCCCTACGACAGCACCGCCGAGGTGGTCGAGGAGAACCTTTCCTTGGAGGAGATGGAGAAAGTGATGATCAAGAAGGCCCTCGAGCGCAACAAGAGCCGCCGCCGCGAGGCCGCCGAGGAGCTGGGGATTAGCGAACGCACTCTCTACAGAAAGATCAAGCAATATGACATTTGAGGCTTTCGCCAAAACAAGCTTCGCCACATCTCAGCGCCGTAGGATCTCGAAGCTGTTGGCAATCGTTTTCCTGGCGTGTTTTAGCGGAAGCTGTTACACATTGAACGGCGTAAGCATCGGGCCGGACACGCGCTCGTTCTACATCTCCCAGTTCGACGTCACCACCAGTCAGGCTCCGCCCTCGCTCGGGCAGCTCTTCAGCGAACTCCTCAAGCAGCGCATCAACACCAACACTCGCCTGGCCTTCGCCGACGAGAACCCGGACGTCGAGTTCGTCGGTAGCCTGGTCGGCTTCACCGTCACGCCGGAGGCCCCGAACCCCAACACCGGCGCCGACCTCAACCGCCTCACCATCAGCGTGCAAGTCGACTACACCGACACCAAGACTCCGAAGAATAGCTACACCCAGACCTTTACCGACTTCGAGAACTTCCCTGGAAATACGGACCTGTTGGCCGTGCAGGATCAGTTGGTCGAGGTGCTGTTCGAGAGGTTGAGCGAAGAGGTGTTCAATAAGGCCTTTAGTAATTGGTAGTCTGGACGCGAGTCCCGATTCTCCTTACTTCTCCCTGCGCATCTGCGGGAAGAACAAAACCTCCTGGATGCTCACCTGATCGGTCATGAGCATCGTGAGCCGGTCGATCCCGATGCCGATCCCCGTGGTGGGCGGCATACCGTACTCGAGGGCGCGCAAGAAGTCCTCGTCGAGGGCCATGGCTTCGTCGTCGCCGCGGGCGGCGAGCGCGAGCTGGTCCTCGAAGCGCTGGCGCTGGTCGATCGGGTCGTTGAGCTCCGTGTAAGCGTTGGCGACCTCCTTGCCGTTGATGATGAGTTCGAATCGCTCCACCAGACCTGGCTTCGAGCGGTGCTTCTTGGTGAGGGGCGACATCTCGACGGGGTAGTCGATCACGAAGGTGGGCTGGATCAGCCTGCCCTCGACGAGTTCGCCGAAGAGCTCGTCGACGATCTTGCCGTAGCCCCAGGTCTTATCGACGTGGAGGCCTTTGGTTTTGGCGACAGCCCGCAAACCGGCCTCGTCGAGCCCCTTAATCTCGCACTCGCCGTACTCCTCGATGGCGTCGAGGATCGGGATCCGCCGGAAGCGCTGGCCGAAGTCGATCGTCTTGCCCTGGTAGGTCACCTCCGTTTTGCCGGTCACGGCCTTGGCCACGTGCGCGAGGAGGCGCTCCGTCAGGTCCATCATCCAGAAGTAGTCCTGGTAGGCGACGTAGAGTTCCATCATCGTGAACTCCGGGTTGTGCGTCCGGTCCATGCCCTCGTTGCGGAACATCTTCCCGATCTCGTAGACGCCGTCGAAGCCGGCCACGATGAGGCGCTTGAGGTAGAGTTCGTTGGCGATCCGGAGGTAGAGGGTCTGGTCGAGGGTGTTGTGGTGGGTCTGGAACGGCCGCGCCGCCGCCCCACCGTGGACCGGCTGCAGGATCGGGGTCTCGACCTCCATCATGCCGCGCTCGTCGAGGAATCCCTGGATCGCGCGCACGAGTCGGTTGCGGCGGACGAAGATTTCGCGGAACTCGGGGTTGACGGTGAGGTCGACGTAGCGCATGCGGTAGCGGAGCTCCGGGTCGGTAAACGCGTCGTAGACGTGGCCCTCGTCGTCGCGCTTGACGACCGGCAGCGGCCGGAGGGCCTTGCCGAGGTACTTGAAGCGCTTGACGTGCACGGTGGTCTCCCCGGTGCGGGTCGCGAAGGCGAAGCCCTCGACGCCGATGAAGTCCCCGAGGTCGAGGGCCTTCTTGAGCACGTCATTGTAGAGGGTTTTGTCTTCTCCGGGGGCGATATCGTCGCGCGAGACGTAGAGTTGGATCCGGCCGGACGAATCCTGGAGTTCGAGGAAGGCGGCCTTCCCCATGACGCGGACCATCATGACGCGGCCCGTGAGTCGGACGTGCTGGAGGTCGGGATCGT
>JBGTKC010000049.1:0-17370 GCA_041744755.1 Saprospiraceae bacterium | reverse complement strand
CACGGCCGCGAGGGTGGCGAGCGTGGCGGCGTCGAAGGCGATGCCGTCGTACCAGCCCGGCAGTGTCACGCGGCCGGCGTCGTCGCGCATCGGGGCCAGGAGACGCATCAGCTCCCAGGCGGGATTCGGGGCGTAGTTGCCGTAGTGACCGGAGTGCTGCGGCACGCGCGCACCGTAGGTCTCAAGGGTGACCGTCGAGATGCCGCGGGCGCCGAAGGCGAGGGTCGGCTCATTACTCGGGTGCATCGGGCCGTCGAAGATGATGAGGCGATTCGCGGAGAGTTCGCCGCGGTACTTCGTGACGGCCGCCGGCAGGTGCGGCGAACCGAGCTCTTCCTCGAAGTCCAGGATCACCTTGAGGCCGTAGGCGGGCTGCTTGCCGTTTTGCCGCAAGGCGTCTAAGGCTGCTAAAAACATCACCACGGGACCTTTCGCATCCGAGGTGCTGCGCGCGAAGATCCGCCAGTCGCGTTGGGTGGAGTCGGTGGGCCAGTCTTGCCGCAAGGCGCTCCAATCTTGCGCCACCCAGCCCTCGCTTTCGATCTCGGCCTTCAGGGTTGCGCCGTAGGGGTTCGGCTGTCGCCAAAATGTGCTGTCCACCGGCTGGCCGTCCATCTGGAGGTAGACGAGCACCGTGTCGCGGCCGGGGGCGAGTCCGGCTTCCGCCAAAACCAGCGGCGGGCCTCCGGTGTCGAGGCGGCGAGTGGTAAAGCCGCGCTTCTTAAAAGCAGCTTCCGTCCAGGCTACGTTGGCCTCCACTTGGGCCGGGTAGTGCGCGTCGTTGGCGAGCGCGAGACAGGCGCGGAGTTCGTCGATGGAGCCGGCGGCGGCGGCTTGCGCCCACTGGTGGATCTGCTGGGCGGGGGGGAGTCTGGTAGTTTGTGCACCGGTGTCGGGGAGGGCGCAAAGCAGCAGCGCGCAGCAGCACGAGAGGACGATCGTTCGCTTCATCGGCGGACAAGCTAAGTCTAGCATCTGGGTTACGGCAAGCGTTGGGCGGCTGCTGCCGCGCCGGAGCCGCGCCTACCCGCCCTGCACCCAACCTACCAGCTTCCCGTCCTCCGCCTCCCAGCGCTGCTGAAACGAGCCCGGTATTTCGTCACCCGCCGTGAAGTAGCTCACTAGCGTAAAGCCAGGAGGCGTCCGCGATAAGTTTTGGCGCAAGCCCGCACACGCCGCCCGGTAGGCCGCCGTACCACGCGCTAAGTCGCTGCCCAAATCTGGCTGCGGGTCGAGGAGCTCCCCGAAGGGATTAAAGAGGAAAGCGCCCGTGTAGCGATCGAGAGGAGTCGCGGCTACGTCGCCTCGGACGAAGCTGCAGTTGGGCAGCCCGTGTATCGCACACCAGGCCTCCGCCAGGTCGACTAGCCGCCGTCGAATCTCCACGCCGTGCCACTCTACCGTAGGATGTCGGGCGGCGGCGATTAGGCAAAACTTCCCCGCGCCAGCTCCGAGGTCGATGAACCGCGCCGGAGGAGTCCTCGGGCCATGCATGGCCTGGCCCACCAGCCAGTCGCTGGTCGCGTGAACGACCGCTACCTCACTGAAGTGCAGGCTGGCAGCCGCGCGAAGCACAGCCGGATAGCACGCGTGCCAATCTCGGTCGATCGTGGGGAGGTGCGCGGTCACGACTACAAAGGTAGGACAAGCATCTACGGTCGGGATTTCGTGCGCGCGCGTTAGTCTAAGCCAAAACTTCGTCAATGAAAAGCCAACACCGTACAAGTTATACACATAAATTGGCAACACTTTGTTTTATTTGTAGCGCCGAACAAGCACAATATGACGACGACAATCCCCACCCGCAATACCGCTCTCACCGTCCAACCGAGCGGCCGCGCGGTGGACTTCGTCACGCCGCATTTCGTACGCGGCTGCGCGGGCGCCTGTCGGATCGCCTACTGCCACGTCAACGAGTCGCTCGGCAAGCAGATCGAGGTGAGCGGTAACGTCGAGGAGGTCCTGCAGGCCGTCCACCGCCACATCTGTAGCCAGCCCTGGCCGCGGCTCTCCAACCGCAGCGACGAGCGCTACTACACTTACGACTTCGCGCCGTCCACCGATGTCGGTCTCCACTACGACGCCACCGACTGGGCACGCGTCATCCGCTTCTTCAGCGAGCACCCGCGCGCCAAGGGCGCCTTCTCGCTCAAGTACATCCGCGAGGAGCTCTGGGAGGACATCCGCGTCGAGCCCGGTAAGGTGCGGGTGCGTCTGAGCCTCATGCCCGAGCCCATCCGCCGCATCCTCGAGCCTACGGCCCCGAGCGTCAGCGAGCGCCTCGCCGCGATCCCGCTGCTACGCGCGGCCGGTTATGAGGTCGACCTCAACTTTAGTCCGCTGATCTGCTACGAGGGCTGGCTCGACGACTACGCCGCGCTCTTCGCCCTCATCAGTTACGCCGTGCCTAGTGAACTCCGCGAGGGCATGCACTACGAGGCTACGCTGCTAAGCCACCGCCCGGCCAGTCGCGCGCGCAACCTCACCCAGGGCCGCAACGACGCCGAGCGACTACTCTTCAACGACGACCTCCAGGAACTCGTCGGCGCGGGCGACCCGCACCAGATGTTGCGGTATCGCTACGAACTGCGCCGCGGGATCCTGCGCGAGTGGCGTGACTTGGCAGCGAGGATGTTGCCTTGGGTGGAGGGGCGCTACGTGGGGTAAGCCTCAGCCCCGCATAGGATTCGAAATGACATGTTTAGTATCGTGAAGTGGTAACCCTACTTCCTGATACTTAAAGACGGCCGGCGCCTTCCTTAAAGGGAGGGTGTCGGCTTTCTTTTTTTGGGGGCTCGCCCCGCAGTCCAGCACCATCTGGGCAGCGCTCCACTCCTCCCTTCACCACCTTACCTCGTAAATGTCGTCGTCGCCGCCGTCGCGATTGCTCACGAGATAGGCCTGCCCGCCGCGCACGGGCAACCATCCGGTCTCGTCGTCCTGGCTGTTGATAGGCTCGCCGAGGTTGGCGGGCGTGGCCCACGTCCCGTCGGAGAGCTGATACGTCTCGAAGAGGTCGAAGCCCCCGAGCCCGAGGTGGCCCTGGGAGGCGAAGTACAGTTTGCCGTCGCGACCCGCCACCGGGAAGGCATCGTGGCGCTCGGTGTTGACGGCAGCACCGAGGTTCTCGGGCCGCCCAAAGGTTCCATCCGCGCGGACGGCCATGCGGTAGAGGTCCAAGCCGCCGCGCGACTCCGGGGCATCGGACGAGAAGTAGAGCCACTCGCCGTCGGCGCTGAGGGCGGGGTGGAGGCAGTTGGCCTGGTCGAACTGCCCGGGTACGCGTTCGCTGCCGCGCCACTCCCCGCCCTTTTGGTCGGCGGAGTAGAGCTGCATATTGAGCTCTCCGTGGCGATTGGGCCGCTCCGCGTTGGCGGAGTAGTAGATGCGCTGGCCGTCGGCCCGCAGGCAGGCGCTGGCCGTATTCGCGTCCCCATGGTTAAAGCGGGCGTCGAGGCGCTGGGCCGCGCCATAGGTCCCGGATTCGGCCGCTAGCCTCGTGGTGTACAGGCCGACCATCGCCCGGCCAGTCCAGCCGCTGATCTTGCGAGTGCCAGCGCGGTCGCTCGACCAGTACACCACGTCGTCGTGGACGAACGGGAAGTTGTCGTCTGCCTGGGTGTTGTGGAGGAAGGTATCGAGGCGGGCGTTTGGATAGCGCCGCGCGATGTTGCGGCGCGAGAGCGCATAATTGCGAAGGGCTCCGGCGCGGGGGTCCTGCGGCTTGAGCTCCTCGAATCGCGCGAGGTAAGGTTCGGCCTCCTTGACGCGGCCCTGCTCGATGAGCATGGTCGAGACCTCGAGCAGGTGCCAGGGTCGCGGCCGTAGTTTGTCGACGAGCGGTTTGCACAGCGAGGTCGCCATACGGAGGTTGCCGGTCTTCTTGTAGTAGTTGGCGAGGTCGAAGATGAGGGCCTCGGAGGTGTCGCCCTCGAGCATGGCGAGTTCGAGCAGGCGGATGGCGTCGACGTACTGGAGGCCCTCGGCCATGCGCTCCGCCTCCTTGACCACTTTGGTGGGCTTCGGGGTCTGAGCGTGGAGGCTTTCGCCAAAACCGACGAAGGCGACGGCGGCAAGGACGAGCGCGATGGGGTGAATGGGGGGCTTCACGGAGTCTGGCGGGCAAAGATTGGGCCAAACGAAGCCTCCGGCGGGGAGCCTGTGGAGCGGCTGGGCGGCCGTGCCGCGGCGCTTACGCTGTTCGCTACCCGGGGGGGGCTACCCCTGTCGGTCGCTGCCAATGAACTGCCGCGCCCAAAGGGCTGAGTCGCCGTAAGAAGTGGACGCACCAGGTTGGCTGGAGCGGTCCCTACAAGACTCCTCTCATCGCAAGCTGCGTCTGTACGGCACACTCTACCAGCGAACATGCTAATAAAGCCTCCATGCCTCCAGGCTCTCCATCCTCCATGTTGGCCCGCAGGAGGCGCGCTAGGCCGGCCCTCCCCGCGCGAAGCGGCCCCTCCACACCCTAGAACATGATCTCCTCATCGTCGGTATTCACCCGGCTCTGTAGCGTCACGCTCCCTTCCTCGGCCCCGAACCCTGAGGCAGTAAATGGCGACAGGTTGGGCTTAAACGAGTTGAAATCCACGGCCTCGAAGTTGTCGAAGCGGGCCTGGTTGGCGATCCACCGCAGGGTTACGTCGCGGAGCTCACCGTGGCGATTCTTCGCGATGATGATCTTGGCCACGCCCTTGAGAGAGTTGCCGTCCTCGTCCTGGTCGATGTCGTAGTATTCCGGGCGGTAGATGAAGTTGACCATGTCGGCGTCCTGCTCAATGGCACCAGATTCCCTGAGGTCCGACAGCATCGGCCGCTTGTCCCCACCGCGCTGCTCCACGGCCCTACTCAATTGCGACAGCGCAATCACCGGCACACCAATCTCTTTAGCCAGTTGCTTCAAATTGCGTGAGATGGCCGAGATCTCCTGCTCGCGGTTGGTCTGCTTGCCGCTGGAGTTGCCGCTCATCAGCTGGAGGTAGTCGATGATCACCATCTGGATGTCGTGCTGCATCTTGAGACGGCGGCACTTGGCCCGCAGCTCGAAGATGTTGATCGCCGGGGTGTCGTCGATGAAGATCGGCGCGGCCGACAGGCGCTCAATCCCCTGCTGGAGCTTGTCCCACTCCTCCTCGGTTAGCTGACCCGAGCGCATCTTCTTCGAGTCCACCTGCGCCTCCATCGACAGCAGGCGCTGGACGAGCTGCACGTTCGCCATCTCGAGCGAGAAGATGGCCACGCCCTTGCCGAAGTCCATCGCGGCGTTGCGGGCGATGGAGAGCACGAATGCGGTTTTTCCCATTCCGGGTCGCGCCGCCAACACGATCAAGTCACTCGGCTGCCAGCCATTCGTCACCTTGTCCAACTCGATGAAGCCCGTCGGCACGCCCGTCAGGCCACCCGACTCGCTGCTCTTGTCCTTGATCTCCTCGAGCATCCGCAGCGCCTTCGGCCCCAGCTCGGCGATACTCTCGACCCCACGCGAGAGCTTGTCCTCCGTGATCTTGAAGATCTTCTTCTCGGCCTCGTCGAGGAGGTCGAACACGTCGATCGTCTCGTCGTAGGCGTCCCGCAATACCTCTCCCGATGCCTTGATCAGCTCCCGCGCGATGGACTTCTGCGCGATGATGCGGGCGTGGTACTCGACGTTTGCCGCCGAACCGACGCGGTTCGAGAGTTGCACGAGGCGGTACGGTCCGCCGGCCTTGTCGAGCTCGCCCGTCCTCGAGAGCTGCTCCTTGACCGTGAGCAGGTCGATGGCTGAGTTCTTGTCGAACAGCGTAAGCATCGAGCGGTAGATGGCCTGGTGGCCCTCGGTGTAGAAGCTCTCCGGCTGGAGGATGTCGAGCACCACCGAGATGGCGTCCTTGTCGAGCATGATGGCCCCGAGCACGACCTCCTCCACGTCGTTGGCCTGCGGCTGGACCCTCCCTTGCGCCAGCATCGGGTCCACGGTACTCTTGCGCACGAAGTCGCGCGGGCTACCGATACGGATGGGCTGGTCGGACATGGCGTGCGTCGTTGGGGGCGGCCTGCGAAGGTACCGCCGCTACCGTCCCGCACCCCGGTCGATCCGTGTAAAACCCTACCTAGTTCTGGTCAATCCGCCGACCGGCGCGGTGGACAGACGGTGTACAACGCAGTAGACTTAGGCTTTGATCAGCGCCAGCTTCGCCTGAACGGCCTGCAAGGCCTCAACCTGCTTCGCGATCGCGGACTGCGTTTCGATGGTATTTGCCTCGCCGGTCGCAATGTCGCCCTCGGCCCGCGCGATCGTCGCGTTGGCCTGCTCGATATCGCGGCGGGCGTTCTCGATGTCGCGCTCGGCGCGGGCGATGTTCTTGGCGATGTCGGCGAGGTCCCTCTCGAGGCGCTCCATTTGCTTCTGCTCCGCGGCGACCTCCTCGCTGACGACGGCGCGCCTGAGCAGTACGTGGTACTCGGTGAGCAGGCTCTCGGTGGCGGCCACGTCGCGTCTGGCGCTCAGGGGCCCGATGAAGTCCCCGCGGTAGCGGACCCACACCCGCGTCAGCACATCGTCGCCGCGCTCGTCGAAGTCCACGAATAGGTCTACCGGGTCCGAGCCCCCGATCGAGCGAACCACGACGGCCTCGGTCTTGTAGGCCTCCGGTTTGGAGCGCTTGACCTTCCCGCCGTACTCCTTCACGAGGTCCTTCCACACCGCGGCGGCCAGCTTGCGGTCGGCGCCCTCCACCGTGGTCGAGAAGGCGTTGTAGCTCCCCTGGCTCATTGACTTGAGCTCGGATTGGACGGTGATGCGGGCGGGCGCCTCGACGTAGCGGGGCTGCTCGGCGTAGCGGGGTTGCTGCTGCTGCTCATACGTCGACGGCTGCTCGTATGCGGGCGGTTGCACTGAGGCAGGCGCCTGCGCGGACCGAGGTGCCTGTAGGTAGACGGTGTCCCGGATGACTTGAGGTTGCTGGGCGGCGAGCGTGTCGGGGAGGGCGGCTTTCGCCAAAACGAGGGTTAGGGTGAGCACAAACAGCCAGGATCCTCGGGGTAGACTAGATTGCATGGGTTGAATATAGGGTGTAGACCTAGAAACGCATTGAAGGTCCCATCTGCAAACCTGAAACCGTGTGGTCCGCGCACACGAACGCCCCCGCGAGTCCAGCTCACGGGGGCGTCGTCGATCCAGCGCTTCAGGGTCGCTGGGCTAGGCTCGGGGCTTACTTAATGAAGAGCCCGGCGATGTCACTGGCCTCCTTCGTGGTGAGGGGCTCGTCGTAGGCTTCGGTCACGCGATCTCTCGACACGCCACCGGAGGCGGCCGCGCTCGAGGCGTCTAGACCGAGTTGCATGACGTTGCCTTCGCCTTTGTACACCGCGTCGGTGGCGGGGACGCCCTGGATGCCCTGCTCACCGGTTATCCAGCCCTTCAGGCCGCGGATCCGGCGGATCTTGGCGGCGTGACGCGCTTCCACAGAGTGGATCTGGAGTGCGGCGGTGAGGAGCCCGCCGGTGCCGACGAGGAAGCCGGCCTGGCCCTTGTACGCGCGCACGCCCGTGTCCTCGAAGGCCTGGGCCACGGCGAGGAAGGTCTGCTGGTTGGTGAACACGTCCTTAAACGCACCGCCGGCCGTGAAGTCGAAATCCGGCTTCGCGATCGGGGCCCCGCCGTTGGCGGTGATGGCGGCCTTGAGGAAGGCCACGTGTTGGGTCTCGTGCTTGCTGATCTGCTCCACGGTCGTTTTCGTGTCGCCGGACAGCAGGCCGTTCGAGCTAAGCCCGGTGCGGTAGAACTCGTCCTCGAGGTACTCGAGGAGTAGCGCGAAGTTGAAGACGTCGATCGGGGTACGGGTCGTGCCCTGCGCGGAGGCAGTGGTCGGCACGGCGGCGGCGATCCCGAAGGGGACGGCCACCTTGGCGAGGTCGATCGCGATGTCGCCCATGCGCCCGAAGGCGGCACGGCGGCTGGTAGGGGCGGTCAGGGGGTGAGCCTCTTCCACCTTCGTTAGGGAATCAAGGAGATTCAAGAATTTCATGTCGTAGGTATTGGGGGAGGCTTAGGAAGGAAGGTTGCTGGCGTCGATCTTGGTCTTGATGTAAGTCCCGGCGATCTTGAGGACCTCGGAGGGCATCCGGGCCTTGTCGAGGCCATTGTTGTCGATCACGTCGTCGCCCGCGAATGCGCGGGGATTGCCGGGCTCGATGAGGCTCCGGATCACGGCGGCGTGACGGGCCTCCACCGAGACGATCTTACCGGCTACCAGCAAGTAGTCGGCATTCTTGAGCAGCATACCGGCGCCGTTGTAGGCCGAGACGCCGAGGTCCTCGAAGGCCTTGGCCGTCCCGAGGACGCTGTCGCGATTACCGAAGTTGATCGTCGAGAAGTCGACCTCGAGGTCGGGAATAGCCTTGGCGACGGAGTTGATGGCCGTCTTCAAGAACTCGCGGTGGGCGCGTTCGTGGGCTTCGAGGTCGGCCAGGACGGCTTTCTCGTCGGCGGTGGCACTGGCGTAGTACCCGCCTTTGAGCACCTGGTCGTAGAAGGCGGCCTCGAGCTGCTCGAGGGCGTAGGCGTAGTTGAGGATGCCGGCGTCGCCCGAGCCGAGGTCGACGGTTTCGTTGGTTAGCATCTCGTCGTCGTCGCCGTTACACGCCGCGAGGAGGACGCCCGCGCTCGCGAGGCCGATGCCGGACTTCTTGAAGAAGGTGCGACGGGATTTGCCGATGGCGAATGCGGCGGGAGACCCGCTCTTCTCGCCCGGCTTCCGAATGGTAAAACTCATATGGGGTTATTGTTGAAGATTGACAAAGGTGGTCCGCGGAGTAACGCCGCGCCCGATTGGGCGAACGTCAACTGCTCCGGGATTGTGTCACTCTGCCGTGTCTTATTATCGACTTGGTCCAATTCCTGACACGCAGGTATTTCCTGGTTTACCTAACTCAGTAAATACGGGCGGGACTACCACAAAAGGCGTATACCGGACCTCTCTGGCTACACACGGGTCCAGCTCTCGGCCATAGGGCGCGCGCCGGCCCCTGTGCTCAGAGCGTGTCCCCGAGGAACGGTCTGAGCTTGAGGGTGTCGTTTGGGCGCAGCAGCGCTGGTTCCGTGGGTCGCGGCGGGCGTATCGGGCGCTCGAGCTTGATGTGTTCGGCGAAGGCATAGTCGCGGATCAGGGTGTCGGCCACGAGCTGGGCCGTCGCCAGCGCCATCTTCAGGCACTCCGCCTCGCGGCGCGCACGCCAGGTGGCTAACTTTTGCGACACCTCCGCCGCCACCCGCTCCTCCGTGCCGCGCGCGGGCTGGTTTTGGCGACAGCCCCCGCCCACCGTAGCTGTGCCGACGATGAGCATCGTCGCTAGCGCGCCCGCTATCCGAGGCTTACTTCCCACCGCTTCCCGCAACTTGGCGTTCGATGTCCCCGAGGCGCACCTCGTACAGACTGTCGGCGAAGTAGGACACGAGGTCCGCCTGACGCAGCTCGCAAAGGCTGTCCGTAAGGGTGGCGGTGGCGCGCACGGAGTCGGCGTACCCTTGCGCCACGAGCTCGCGCTCGGCGTTCGTGAGCGGCGCTTCCGCGCGCTCGCCGCAGCCCACCGATGCGACTCCGACGCCGAGCAGGGCCGATATCCCGTACGCGCCTACCCTCTTCATAGCTCAGGCGCCCGCGCGGCGCGTTTGCGGAGTTCGAAGTTCTGCCCGAGGTAGACCTTGCGTACCAGCTCGTCCGCGGCCAGCTCCTCGGCCGAACCCGACTTGAGGATTTGGCCGTCGAACATCAGGTAAGTACGGTCGGTGATACTGAGGGTCTCCTGCACGTTGTGGTCGGTGATAAGGATGCCGATGTTCTTGAGCTTGAGGGTGGCGACAATGCTCTGGATGTCCTCCACGGCGATGGGGTCGATACCGGCGAAGGGTTCGTCGAGGAGGATGAACTTCGGATCGGTAGCGAGGGCCCGCGCGATCTCGGTGCGGCGCCGCTCGCCGCCGCTGAGCTTGTCGCCGGGGTTGTTGATCACCTTGTGGAGCCTGAATTCGTCGATGAGCGAGTCGTGGCGGTCGCGCTGTTCGGCCTTCGACAGGGGCGTCATCTCGAGCACGGCCTTGATGTTCTCGCTCACGGTGAGCTTCCGGAACACGCTCGGCTCCTGGGGCAGGTAGCCGACGCCACGCTGGGCGCGGCGGTACATCGGCAGGCTCGTAATGTCCTCGTCGTCGAGGAAGACCCGGCCCTCGGTGGGGCGCACGAACCCGACGCACATGTAGAAGGTCGTCGTTTTGCCGGCGCCATTGGGCCCGAGCAATCCGACGATCTCGCCCTGGTTGACGTCTATAGAAACTCCACGCACCACGGTACGGCTACCGTAGCGCTTGATGAGATTCTCGGAGCGGAGCTGCATGGTGGTCTAATTTTTCTGTCGTGCGAACCACTGGTTCTCACGACCCCGTCAGCACAATGCGCTGCTCCACGGTCCAGTCGGCGCGGACCTGTTCGATGGCGTAAACGCGCACGCGCTCAGGTTGGGTGCGGCGGCGGGGGTCGCCGGGGGAGTAGCGGCCGTCGCGGTCGGCGTCGAGCGTGATGCGCAGGCTGTAGGTCTCGGGGGGCAGGCGCCTGAGGAGGCGGGTCTCGGTAACAGCGGCGCTGTCGATGCGCAGGGTCCGCTCGATGTCTCCGCGCGCGCTGAGTACCTCCAGCAAGTAGGCGTCGCCCGCGGTGAGGCTGTCGAGCGTGAGGGTGAGTTGCCCGAAGTCGGTGCCGCGTTTCGGGCGGAAGTCGATCGCGATGGTATCGGCGTTGCGCTCGTCGTGAAAGCCGCGCAGGGCGCCCGGGAGAAGGCGCACCGCGTAGCCGCGGACGGTGTCGACGGGGTAGCGCCACAAGAGTCGCCGCGGGTTGGCGCGATCGATCGCGAAAGTGCCCTTGGCGTAGGCCGCGGAGTCAACCACAACCGTGATGCTGTCCGGATCGATGCTCGCCAGCGGCACGTTGAAGGCCTGCGCAACGGCCGTCTCGCCGATCTCCGCCAGCGAGGGGCCCTGCGCGAGGATCGAGGGCGGCCTAGCACTGATGGTGCGGCGCAAAGTCACCGTGTCGATCCGGTCCTCGAAGCCCACGAGCACCTTCGCCAGCGAGTCGAGCGCCGGGACGTAGGAGACGAACAGCGTATCTCCGTCCTCGACGCGGGCCACTATGTCGCCGGGGAACTCGGGCAGGGTCATCGCCTTCGCCGCGGGCCGATTGAGGGTCAGCCGCAGGTAGCCCGGGTAGAGTTGCTCGCCGCGCAGGACGCGGAAGGGGGCGTAGGTCGCGGAACTAAGCAATACGTAACTCGTATCCGGCGCCGCGGCGCTCACGGTCACCAGGTTTTCGGCGAAAGCCAAATCCTCCTCGCCCTCGTTGAGGCGGTAGTTGTTGTCGTCGTCGAGGTAGGCGGCCAGTTGGTAAACCCCCGGCGAGAGGTAGTCTAGCAGGAAGAGCCCCGATGAGTCGGTTTTCGTGAAGTAGTCGGGGGCGGCTTTCGCCAAAACCGTATCCGCGTCCGAGCGGTAGAGTCCCACCAAGGCCCCGATCACCGGCTCGCCCGTGAGCGCATCCGACACCGCGCCCGTGAGTCGGAGCGAGTCGAGGTAGCCGCCCGTCGAAAACACGTAGCGCAAGTCGGGCGCCACGTTGGCCTCGTTGAGGTCGCGCACGGTGTTGCCGAACTGGAGTTGGTACGTGGTCGAGTCCCGGAAGACGACCTCCGAGAAGTCCACCGTCACGCGGCGCCCGCGCTGTACGAAAGTCGGCTTGCCACTCTCGGGCGTCGGCGTGAGGATGACGTTGCGCGAGGCCTCCTTGAGGACGACGTACTCGTCGAACTCCAGGACGAGCTCCGTGGGGCGGGCGTTGAGCTGGAAGTTGGCCGTCGAAATGAGCGTATCGAGCACCGGCGGCGTCCGGTCCACCAGGCCGCCCTTCGGGCTCGAGATGATCGCGCAACCGCCAGTGACGAGCGCCAGGGCGAGTGCGGGCAGTAGTTGCCCGGCGGCCATACCTCGCCCGACACTAGGATGTCCCGCGGACGGGCGACAGAAAGGCAACAGCGTAGCGAAAATCGGAGGCATCGGCGCGCAAAGAACGTGTATCACCCCCCGAAACGCGTCGTCTGGCTCAACCTGACGCCCCGCATGCGGTTGCTCTAGCCATGCAGACCAACCCCGAGCCCCGCGACGCCGAAGATTACGACCTCATCGTCGTCGGCGGCGGCTCCGGCGGCCTCGGCGCCACCGGCATCGCGCGCGCCTTCGGGCTGCGTTCGCTCCTGATCGAGGCCAAGGCCGAGAACATCGGCGGGGATTGCCTCAACTACGGCTGCGTGCCGTCGAAGTCCCTCATCCACGTGAGTCGCCTCGCGCGGCATGCCCGGGAGGCGCGGGCCTTCGGGCTCGAGGTCGCAGGCCAGGTAGATTTTGCCGCCGCCCTGCGTTACGTCCACGACGCCCAAGCCCGCATCCGCCGGCACGAGAACGCCGCGTACCTGCGCCGGGAGATGGACCAGGACGTGGTGATCGGCTGGGCGAAATTCGTGGGCGCGGACACGCTCCAGGTTGGCGAGCGCCGGTTCCGCGGCCGGCGAATCGTACTGGCGACCGGCTCTCGCCCGCGCAAGCTGGACGTGCCGGGCATCGACGCCGTGGAAGGTCTGCACACCAACCACACCTTCTTCGAGCGAGAGCGCGCGCTGCCGCGGCGCCTGCTCATCGTCGGCGGCGGCGCCATCGCCTGCGAGATGGGGCAAGCCATGCAGCGGCTCGGGGCCGAGGTCACGATCATTAACCGCGGCAAGCGTTTGCTCGAGCGCGAGCACGTGGATCTGAGTCGCCGGCTACAAGACGTGATGGAGTCCGAGGGCGTACGCGTTTTGCACGCTAGTGAAGTCACGGCTTTCCCGACGCCGCACTCGGCTACGATCCAGACCGCCAGCGGCACCGAAGAGGTGCGTTTTGACGAATGTCTCCTCGCCATCGGCCGCGACGAATCCGTGAAGGGCATGGACGCCGAAGTTGCCGGTATCGCGGTCGACGAGCACGGCGTCCTCGAGGTCGACGACCACTACCGCACCACGAATCCGCTCGTCTCGGCGGTCGGTGACGCGATGGGGCGCGAGAAGTTGAGCCACGGCGCCGAGATGCACAACCGCGACCTGATTTACAATGACTTGGTGCCTTTCGGCAAAACCCACTCCCTGGCCAACTTTAGCTGGGTGACGTTCACGGATCCGGAGATCGCGACCTTCGGGTACACGGCGGACCAGCTCCGCGAGCGGGGTCGCGAGTTCGAGACCATCGAGCAGGCCTTCACCGATGACGATCGCGCGATCACGGCCGACTACGCGGACGTCGGGAAGCTGATTCTGTACGTCGAGAGACGCGGGCTGCTGCGCGGCAAGTATCTGGTGGGCGGGACGATGATCGCGCCCGCGGCCGGGGAGATGATTCAGGAGCTACAGTTGGCGATGCAGGAGGGCGTGTCGCTGAATGCGATCTTCAGTAAAATATATGCCTACCCGGTAGCGAGTCGCATCAACCAGAAGGCGGTGTTCGAGGACCGGCGGGGCAAACTGGGCGCGGTGGCGCAGCAATTTATCAGGGGGTGGTGGCGGTGGCGGGCGGGGTAGCCGTCGAACGGCCGCTAGCCCAGTCCCACGAAGCTCAGCAGCAACTCATTAAAGTTTTCCGGCCTTTCGGCAAAACTCAGGTGTCCCGCGCCCTCGATGGCGTGGAGGCTGGCGGTGGGCAACTCCTCGGCGTAGCGGCACTGGTGCTCGAAGGCGACCACCGGGTCTTCGGTGCCGGCGATGGCCCAGACGGGGCAGGTGATCCGCCGGGCGACGGGCAGGACGTCGACGAAGAGCAGGGAGCGCATCATATTGAAGATGCCGTCGACCGGGTGGCGCGCGAGGTCGGGGTGCACGACCCGCAGGGTGGGTTCGAAGGGCGCGAAGTCCGCGAGCGCGGCCTGGTCGGCGGCGTACTGGCGGACGATCTGGCGCGTGGCCCAGAGACTACGTTGTTTGGCGCGCCAGACGAGGTCGAAGACGGCGCGCGTAAACGGCACCCCCTTGGTCATGGCCTGCAGCCCACCCTCCAGCCCCTTGGCCTGCCCGGAGGTGAATCCACCGACGCTGAAGACACCCGCGCAGCGCTCCGGGTAGTGGCCCGCGAAGGCCAGCGCCGCCATGGCCCCGACGGAGTGTCCGACGACGACCACGGGCCTGTCCGGCCCCACCGCCTTCTCGATCGTGTGGGCGAGGGTTTTGGCGTAAGCCCGTACGCTCAGGCTCGCGGTGTACGGGTTGCCGTCGTAGGTGCTCGGGAAGTGGAGCGGGAGGCTCACGCTCACCCAGGGTAGGTGTCGGTCGATCTCGGGCAACATGGCGAGCTCCCAGAACTTGACGGACATGCTGAGGCCGTGGACGAAGACCACGGGCTGGAGGTCGGGCCGGGCCCTGAGCAGGTGCTCGTTGTGCAGCAGGTAGGCGATGCCGTGGCGGTCGACCCGGCAGGTGCCCGCCAGCGGGGGCGCGGCGGCAATGGTTCTCTCGGTTGGCATGGACAAATACACAAGGAGGTTGCCTCGGGCACGAATGTTCTGTTATATGTTCAGACGTAGGTCCGGCCCAACCGTCACCTGCCTACGGCGTTGTTGCCTCCGATGCCCAACGAAACCACCGCTACCAAAGAGCCCACCCGCACCGAAATCTCTAGCCTCGGGGAGTTCGGGCTCATCGACCGGATCACGGAGCGTAACCACGGCCGGCAACCGTCCACGATCAAGAGCATCGGCGATGACGCGGCGGTGTTTCGGTACGGCGACACCGGCCCGGTGACGGTCGTGAGCACGGACCTCCTCGTCGAGGGCATCCACTTCGACCTGATGTACCACCCACTGAAGCACCTCGGCTACAAGGCGATCGTGGTGAACCTGAGCGACATCTACGCCATGAACGCGACCCCGCGCCAGGTGACGGTCTCGATGGCGCTGAGTTCGAAGGTGAGCGTGGAGGCGATCGACGAACTGTACGAGGGGATTTACGCGGCTTGTGAGGCGTATGGCGTGGACCTGGTAGGCGGTGATACGACGGCCTCGCAGCGCGGGATCGTACTGAGCATCACGGCCATCGGCGAGGGCGAGGCGGACAAGATCACCTACCGCTCTGGGGCCAAGGTGGGCGATTTGGTCTGCATCACCGGCCACCTCGGCGCGGCCTACCTCGGCTTGCAACTCCTCGAGCGCGAGAAGCAAATCTACCTAGAGGACCCGAATGTGCAGCCGTCACTCGACGAGGCCACCGTGCTGGTCGGCGCGCAACTCAAGCCGGAGGCTAGGCGGGATATCATCGAGGCTTTCGCCAAAAACGAGCTCGTGCCCACGAGCATGATCGACATCTCCGACGGCCTGGCCTCGGAGCTCTACCACATCTGCAAGCAGTCGGGCGTCGGCGCGCTGATCGAGGAGGATGGCGTGCCGATCCACCCCGACGCCCAACTCAAGGCGCTCGACTTCAAGCTCGACCCCATTACCTGCGCCCTGAGCGGCGGCGAGGACTACGAACTCCTCTTCACCATCGACCCGGCCGACGTTGAGAAGGTCAAGTACCTACCGGACATCTACATCGCGGGGGAGATCGTCCCGAAGGAGGATGGTTTGAAGTTGCACACCAAGGGTGGGAACCTGCACGATATCCCGGCGCAGGGGTGGCGGCACTTTAAGCCTTAGAAGGGGCGCTGACCTTTGGTGGCAATGGCCTAAAGGCGACGTTGACCTTTGGTGGCGATGGCCTGCGGCGGCGATGGCCTTCGGCGTTCCTGTCATACGTACCATCCGGATGGCCCGCCTTACGTGCCCGTCTTACGTGCCCGTCTGAACGGCCGCCGTGACGAGCACGTCCGGAGGGAACGCCGGAGGCCAACGCCGCCTTTAGGCGAACGCCAACTTTAGGCCAAAGCTGCGCTTGCGCCATCTACTCCCAAGCGGGGCTTTGACTAGATTCCCCAAGGGGCCCCCTAGTCACGCGCCTTCCCCCATTCGGTCGTTCGGGCCAACTCGAACCTCCACCCAGTCCTCGACCCGCAAATACGCCCGCGCCAGCGTCCGCAACTCTTTTGCCGTAATGTCTCTGGTCACGTCCACCAAACGGTCGAAGTGGAATAGCGGCGCGTCCTCGCTCACGAGCGTACGCAAGGTCTCCGCGGTGCTGAAGGGGCCGTCGACCATCGAGAGGTAGGCGCCCATGAGGTAGCTGCGCACCATGTCGAGTTCCTCGTCGTCGACGAGCTCTTCGCGGAGGCGGTCCATCTCCTCGTGGATGGCGGCAATAGATTCGGCCTCGGTGCCGGCGGCGACCTCGGCGGAGATGTAGAGGTAGCCCCCGTAGCGCATGGCGTCGAGGCTGGAGTCGATGTTGTACGTGAGGCCGCGCTCCTCACGCAGTTCAGTCATCAGCCGTGACCCGAAATAGCCGCCTAGGATGGTGTTGAGCACGTAGAGCCCGGCGAAGTCGCCGTCGTTGCGGTCGCCGGTGAGGCGCCCGAGACGGATCGCGCTCTGGAGGCTGTCGGGAAGGTCGAGCTGCAGCTCTTGGTCCGGTAGGGGGCGGTGACGGTGAGCGGTGGGGGAGGTTTTGCCGAAAGGCAGACGCAAGAGTTGCTCCTCTAGCAAAGCACGAGTGGCGGCCGAGATTTTCCCGCTCGCGAAGGCGATCGTATTGCCGCCGAGGAAGTGCGTGGCGTGGTGCGCCTGGAGATCGGTGATGGTAAGGGCACGCAAACCTGCGGCCGAAGAGTTGTAGCCGTACGGGTGACTCTGGCCGAAGAGCGCCTCTGTAAGTAGCCGGTAGGCCTGCACGTCAGGCTTGTCGGCATTGATGCGCAGTTGCGCGATGGCGCGCTCGACGAAGGTGTCGAGCTCCTTGCGGGGGAAGGCCGGGGCGCAGAGCAGGTCGAAGACGATGGGCAGGACCTGCGGCAGGAACTTCTCGAGCGCGTACAGCGTGAAGCCGGCGTGGTCGAGCGAATTGTAGCCCTGCAGCGTGGCGCCGTAGAAGTCGATCCGCTCGGCCGCCTCGGCGCCGGTCATGCTGTCGGTGCCTTCTTTCCAGAGTGCGTTGACGGCCGCGGAGATGCTCTCGCGCGACTCCTGCCAGCGCCCGGCCTCGATGAGGACCTCAAGCTTGACGACCGGCTGCGGGGCGGCATCCACGATGTAGAGCTGCACGCCGTTGGCGAGGTGCTTGAGGTCGGGCGCGGGCAGGCGCACGTGCTCGATGGCGTGAATGGGGGGGGCGGGGGGGAAGGGGTGGCTATCTATCACGGCTCGCGTGGTGTATTTCGACGATGGTGACGGTAGTATC
>JBGTKC010000048.1:0-27905 GCA_041744755.1 Saprospiraceae bacterium | reverse complement strand
GCGTGGTCGCAGCGGTTGTGGGAGGAGGCGCTGGCGGGCTTTCGCCAAAACGGTCTGTCCGTCATCGCGGTCGAGTACGCGACTGCGTCCGTGGACCTGCGGGAGGTACGCGCGGCGCTCGGCCCCCGACCGTGTGTGCTCGTGGTCGGCAACGAGGCCCACGGGATGCCGCAGGAGGTCCTCGCCACCGCGGACCACGTGGCGCACCTCCCGATGTACGGCGCGATCTCGTCGTTCAACGTAGCTACCGCGTTGAGCATCGCGCTGTGGGAGTGGGTGCGGTAGCAGACAGGCTAGCGGATGAGGTTGAGGATTTCGTCCTTGCGGCTCCTCGACACCGTGACTTCACTATCGTCGGTCATGACGAGGACGCCGCCGTCCTGGCGGAGGAAGCGCTTGACGTGACGCAGGTTGACGAGGTGCGAGTTGTGCACGCGGTAGAAGGAAGAGCTCGCGAGGCTCTCCTCGACCTGCTTGAGGTTGCGGGAGATGGTGAGCTTGCGTTTGGGATCGAAGTGGATGTCGGTGTAGGAGCCGTCGCTCTGGCAGCGGACGATTTGGTCGACGTTGACCAGCTCCCAGCCTTCGCTCGTCGGCAGGCTGAGGCGCATGGGGCGCCCCTGGGAGGCCTCGTGGATGTTGTCGAAGAGCACCTTGAGCAAGGTGGGGTCCTGGGTGTGGCCCGCGCCCGGATGCGCGGGATGCGGCACGCGCGCGAGGGCCTTGTCGAGCTCGTCGCGGTCTACCGGCTTCAGGAGGTAGTCGATGGCGCTGTACTTGAAGGCCTTGACGGCGTACTCGCTGTAGGCCGTCGTGAAGATGACGTGCGGGTAGGGGCGCTGCGTGGCCTCGAGCTGAGTGAGGAGCTCGAAGCCGTTGAGTCGAGGCATCTCGATGTCGAGGAAGAGTACGTCCGCCCCGAGTGCGGCCAATTCGCGGAGCGCCACCTGGCTGTCGGTAAATGAGCCAATGAGTTCGCAGGGGGGCGTGGCGGCCTCGAGTTCCCAGGCGAGCGTCTTAATGCAGTGTTCTTCATCGTCCACGATGACGGCACGCAAAGGTCGTTCGGCAGACATAGGGGCGATTTTTGTGGCGCTAAGCTACGATTGGGTCACTGCTCACAGATGCAGGCTCGCGGGTGGACGCATCACGTTAGCCGCCGAGCCCTCCGCCGCCGCGCCGTCACCCTCGTCCATGGGGCGGGTGCCGGGCGTGAGGTAGATCGTGACCCGGGTACCGGCCGCGGCGCCGTCCGCGTGGTAGAGATCGGCGACCTCGACGGTGGCCTCAAAGCCGTAGTGCTGGCGCAGCATCGCGATCCGGTCGGCGGTGATCTGCATGCCGAGACTCTTATGTGTCGTGGACGTGGCACTGCGGTGTTGGTTGGCGTAGACACGTCCCACGCCGTTGTCCTCGATCACGAGCTCGAGGCGGCCATCAGGGCGGTTGGTGATCTCGACGCGGAGCCGACCCTCGCCGTCCAGGCGGTGGAGGAGCCCGTGCCAGATGGCGTTCTCGACGTAGGGCTGCAGTAAAGTGGGTGGGAGGTACACGAACTCCCCGTCGATCTCCGGATCGACCGTGATGGTGTAGCTGAGCCTGTCCCCGAAGCGCAGGCTCTCGAGCCGCAGGTACAGCTCGAGCGTCTCGAGTTCTCGCGAAAGCGGAATGAGGCTCGCCTTGGAGTTCTCGAGCACGAGGCGTATCAAGCGCGCGAATCGCGAGAGGTAGTCCCCGGCCAGACGCGGCTTGTTGTCGATGACGAAGAGCTTGATCGAGTTGAGGCCGTTGAAGAGGAAGTGCGGATTCATCTGCGAGCGCAGGGTCTCCATGCGGACCTCGGCCAGGCGGCGATTGAAACCCCTCTCGAGGAGGGCCTCGCGCTCCTTAGTGAGGAGCGCCACGGCAAAGGCGAAGCACAGGGCCATCCCGACGATCCCGCCCTCGATAATGTAGGCGAAGCCCGGGGTGATGATACTGAGGTAAAGCGACACGGGCGGGAAGTCCGCAAACGGCGTGAGGTAGCCGCGCAGCGTCACGACCAGTACTGCGAGCACGAGCGACAGGTTGCCGATCACGAAAGCGTAAGTAGCGCGATCCCTGTTGGCGCGGAAGTGACTCACCGCCGCGTAGCTAAACATAAGTAGCGTTACGATCAGCGTGATGCGGAAGGTCTCGGGAATGATGCCGGCCAGCTGGCGTACCCACGGCGGGCCGTCGGCCTCGAGGCTCATGATCAGCAGAAACACCGGCGCC
Organism: Saprospiraceae bacterium; assembly: GCA_041744755.1. Taxonomy (GTDB): domain Bacteria; phylum Bacteroidota; class Bacteroidia; order Chitinophagales; family Saprospiraceae; genus CALDTK01. Next base: position 25,649 of record JBGTKC010000048.1, on the reverse strand, counting down.
TCGATCGCCTTCCCGAGCACGAGCCACCCGAGGAGCCGGTCGCGGCTAGGTCGGAAGTCAACCGTCCGGAGCGTGAGCTGGGCGAAGCGAAAGAATCCCAGCAGCCCGATAGACCCCGTGAAGTAGAGCCACCGTTCGCGCACGACCAGGTCGGAGAACGCCGCGTGAAACAGGTAGTCGTCGTAACAGACGAACGTGAGCAGACCCAGGAGCATCAGGCAGTACGTGGCGTCGAGCTCCGTGCGGTAGACGGTCCACTGCGCGGCCTGATAGAGCAGGAGCAGCAGTAGGCCGCCGACCATAAGGCCCGAGAGTAGAAGGTGTAACCGCGCGGATTGATCGTGCGCGCGACCGTCGCCCAAGCGGAGGGCGAGGACGTCATTCGTGCCGTAGAGGCTCGCACCCATCGGATTGGCGTAGCGGACGAGGATTTCGTAGGTCCGACCGGGGCGTACTGTAAGGGGTGCTACGTTCTGGTTGGCGTTGGCGAAGATGTGCGGGTAGGCGCGACGGTTGAGGGGCAGGTCGTTGCCCATCTCGTGGGTCTCCACCAGGCCACTGGAGTCTATCAGGTACAGGGTGGCGAAGCCGTGGAAGCCCACCTCGGCGACGAGTTCCCTGGGGGAGGAGTCGGCGGGGTCCGTGGGCACGGAGAGCTCGGCCCTGAGCCAGTAGCAAACGTCCCGGTCCTGCGGGAAGGAGGCGATACCTGCCGTCGACGAGAAGCGTAGGTCACTCACCTGAGCGAGCGTGACCGTACACGTGGAGTCCGCAAAAATCTCGAGACTCTTGCCGTTAAGTATGTCTAACCCTGCGGTCGCATGATTGGCCTGAGTGTCTTGCGCGAGAGCGTCACTTACGAAAACGAGGATCGGCGGCCAGAAGAACACGAACGGTAAGAGACCCTTACGGACGGACACAGGCGAGCTTTAGTGCAGACAAAGGAAAGCGCAACGCGTATTGCTACACGTTGCGCGTCGAATGAGGTAGGCCTTTTCGCTGGCGGTGCCAGTCGGGCCCGGTGTCTTTGGGGCTAAGGTGTACTTATGTCACTTCTGGGAGCGGGTAGCGCCGCGGCCGAAGGCAGGCGCCTGGCGGATCCGGAGGCGGGGTGTTTACTTCATCTACGATCGGGAATCCTGGTCTGGCGCCACGAAGTAGCAGCTTTTTTCGTGCAGTAAGCAGCAAGAAACCATGAATGGTGCCCTCGGCTTTGCGAACTGCACACCTGACTTCGTAGACGGCGAGCACGAATGCTTAGCGTGACGTTCCCACACCATGCCCACCAAACTCGAGGAAGCCCCCCACCTGAGTGGTCGCCACCCGGCCGACAGTCAAATTTCGCAGGCGGCAGCCGCGTCCCACTCCCATTTTGCCGCGCCGACCGACAAGGTCGGACGCCCGGCCCGCCTCTGGAAGCCGAAGCGGATCCTTTTCACGAAGAGCGCCTACGCCGAGCGGCACGGGCGGCAGATTGCCGAGCGCCTGAAGGGTCTCGACCTGGATTTCGAGGTGCTCGGTGGTGATCGCCTTCCGAATCTAACGACGGGTGACGTGCGCGAGACCTATCGCTCCGCCAAGGATTTGCTGGCCGTGGTCACGGCGCCGAAGGGACAGATGTCGCTCGACCCGATCCCGCCCTCGGCCGACTTCCAGTTCCACCTCGCGAAGGGCTGCCCGGCGCACTGCCAATACTGCTACCTGGCCGGGAGCCTGTCCGGCGCGCCGATCACGCGCATCTACGCCAACCTCGACGAGATCCACGACAACGTGCGCGCCTACGCCGAGCGCGGCGCCACCGTCCTCAAGCGCCGCCCTGCGGACTCGCACCGCCACCCCGAGGACCTCACCTTCGAGGCTAGCTGTTACACCGACCCACTGGCGCTCGAGCACCTCACCGGCAGTCTCAGTGCGACGATTGCGGCTTTCGCCAAAACCCCCCACGCCCGCCTGCGCTGGGTGACGAAGTACGATGCCGTGGAGCCGCTGCTCGGCATCGAGCACAACGGCCGAACGCGCTCGCGCATCAGCCTCAACACCGCGCAGGTCGCCAGTAGACTCGAGGGCGGTACGGCCGACCTCACCGCCCGCCTGCACGCGATGCGCCGTCTGGCCTTGCCCAAATCAGAGGGCGGCGGCGGCTACCCCGTGGGCGCGGTAATCGCCCCGATTATGCCGGTCGACGGATACGAGGTGGCGTACGCCGACATGCTCGACCGACTCGCCGCCGCCCTCGACTTCGACGGCGTCGACCTCACCTTCGAACTCATCACCCACCGCTTCACGCCCAACTCGAAGGAGGTCCTCCTCGATTGGTACCCGAAGACCCAGCTCGACCTCGACGAGACCGCCCGCGCCGAGAAGCGCAATAAATTTGGCGGCGTGAAGTACGTCTACGGCAAGGAGCAGATGCTGGAGCTGCGGGGCTGGTTCGGCGAAGAGATCGAGGCGAGGTTTGGGGCGGGGCGGATACTATATTTTACGTGAGCGGTGAGCAGAGCAAGGGTTAGATTACTCATCCTCACACATCAAACGTCACCGCCACCTCCTCGCTCACCATCCGCGTTTGGCAGCTCAGCACGTACCCCGCCGCCACCTCGTCCTCCTCCAACGCGTAATTCTTGTCCATCACCACCTCGCCCTTCGTCACTCTGCACTTACAGGTAGAGCAGACGCCGCCCTTACAAGCGTAAGGCAGGTCGATCCCGAAGCTCAGCGCCGCTTCCAGTAAATGACTCCCGTCGTCGAGCATGTCGATGACGACGGTCTTGTCGTCGATCGTGATCCTCACCCGCGAGAGGTCCGCCTGCCGCGTGGTCTGTGTTCGCGGCTCGACCTTCTCGTGTTTCGCCACCGACGGCGCACCGAAGAGCTCGAAGTGAATTTTCTGTTTCGGCACACCGAGTTCACGCAAGACCGCACTTCCGGCCTCCACCATCGGCGCCGGACCGCAGAAGTAGAATTCGTCCACCGCCGCTGGTTGGAAGAGCGTTTTGGCGAAGGCCCCACACTTTTCCGCGTCGATGCGCCCGAAGAACAGATCCGTGCCTAGGTGCTCGCGTGTTAAGACGTGGTAGACGCGGAAGCGCTGGAGGTACGTATTCTTCAGGCCCTCGATCTCCTCGCGGAAAATGATCTCCGAAGTGGAGCGATTGCCGTAGAACAGCGTGACCATGGTCTCGGGCTGCGTGGCGAGCACCTGCTTCGCTATGCCAAACACGGGCGTGATGCCACTGCCGGCGGCGAAGAGCGTAATCTGGTCGACGCACGCCTGAGGAGCATGGAAATGTCCCATCGGCGGCATGACCTCCACCGCATCGCCGGCCTTTAGCTCGTGGTGGAGGTAGCCCGAAAACTTTCCATCAGGCACGAGCTTAACGGCCACTCGCCACTCCGCCTCGTACGGGGCCGAACACAGGCTGTAGGAGCGCCGTACCTCCTCGCCGCCGAGCGTGGCGCGAAAGGTGAGGTACTGCCCGGCCCGGTAGGCGAAGGTCTCGCGGAGCTCCTCCGGGACCCGCAGCCCGATGGACACGCAATCGTCCGTCTCCGCGCGGAGGTCGGCCACCTCGAGGGCGTAGAAATTCCGGTTGCTCATCGGCGGCAGAACGTGGGGCAAATAGAAAAGGTGTGCACCGCCGCAGCAGTGCACACCTTGACTAGAGGTACTCGATTCGACTCGTAGACTGGAGGCGGCGCTTACGCCGCCTCTACGTGCTCGAGCTTATTGATGTGTTTGGTGAGCTTGGACTTCAGGTTGGAGGCCTTGTTGTCGTGCCAGACCTTGCGCTGGGCGAGGCGGTCGATGAGGCTAAAGACCTTCGGCGCGAACTTCCTCGCGTCGGCCACTTCTTCGAGGCCTCGCAGGCGCGCGATGGCCGTACGGGCGGTCTTCTTGTAGTAACGATTACGGAGGCGCTTACGGGCGTCCTGGCGGATGCGCTTGAGCGACGACTTATGATTGGCCATACGAGTTTTTTCCAATTGGGCCGCAAATATACGGCTTTCGCCAAAACTCGCCGCGCTTCTCGCGAAATATCCTCGCGGAAATCCTGTCGGACGCGCCACAGCTACGCGGTCGTCAATCCTTGGACCCAGGTGACGAGGTCGTCCGACACGAACGCACCGCGCGGCAAGTCGTGCACCGGCGGCTGGTCTCCGCGCAGCCAAACCACGTCCATCCCGCACGCGAGTGCCCCCGCCACGTCGCAGCGGTAGGAGTCGCCGACGTACAGAATTTCATTCGCCGGACAATCGAGCTCCCGTATGGCCCGCCCGAAGAATCCCGCGTGCGGCTTGATCGGCGCTCCCTCGCTCGAGAACAGCAGGCGCTGAAAGTTTTGGCGAAAGCCGCCCTTATCGAGTAGCTCGAGCCACAGTGCCGGCGGCGCCCAAAGGTTGCTGAGCACCGAGACGGGGTGCGTCGCGGCCAATCGCTCGATGGCCCCCGCGTGTGCTTCCGGCAGGTAGCCCAACTCGTGGTGTGCGAACGTGTCGACGAGCTCCCCTATGAGGTCTTCCGGCAACACCCGTTCCGCCGTCAACCGCAGCGCCGCAGCTACACTCGGGAAGTCGTGGTACCACGCCGGGTCGATGTAGCGCGCCGCCATTAGGGCGTAGGCGTCGCGGACGAGCGCGTGTGCTTCGGCGGGCGCGATTAGCGTATACCCCAACTCCGCATAAGTCGCCCCGAAGTCGACCTCCGGCCCGAACCGATCGTAGTCGAAGATGAAAGTGCCGTTCATGTCGAGCAGCACGTGGGCGTACTTATCGAGGGACGTGAGGGCGGGGTAGGGGAGCGACACTGGGCGAAGATGTGTTGGGGGAGACAACAAAGCCTGCGGTGAAGTTTCAGCCCGAGCGCTCCCGCGGCATCAAGGCAGACCACGCACCAAGCCCCCGCCCAAATGGCCAAACAATTCCCCCCGCCCCCGCGTAACCTCACCCTAACTTCGCGCCCCGGTCCGCCATGGGCCATATTTCCTTCAGCCAGCCCGCCCCCGCCATGAGCGACTACAGCTTCATCGCCAACGCCCACCCGTCCTTTATCGACCAGCTCTACCAACGCTACCTCGCCGACGAGGCCAGCGTGGACGACAGCTGGCGGACCTTCTTCAAGGGCTTCGACTACGGCGCGACGCCTGCGCAGAACGGCGCCGCGCAGAACGGTCACGCCGCACCCGCTACCACCAGCCAGGCGCCGAAGACGCACGCCTCGGCGCACGAGTTCGACAAGGAAATCCGTGTACTCGGCCTCATCAAGGGCTACCGCAACCGCGGACACCTCGAAGCGCAAACCAACCCCCTCAAGCCCCGCCGCGACCGGCACCCGAACCTCAAGCTCGAGGATTTCGATCTCGCCGAATCCGACCTCGACGAGGTCTTCGAGTCCGGCCTCGAGGTAGGCCTCGGCCGCGTGACCTTGCGCGAGATTATCGACCACCTCCGCGAAGCCTACTGCGGCCACATCGGCTACGAGTACCACCACATCGACAACCGCGAGCGCCGCCGCTGGATCCGCAAGCGCGTCGAGCAAGGGCTTCAGAAGGGCTACGGCCTCACGCAGGAGACCAAGCTGCGCATCCTCGAAAAATTGGAGGGCGCCACCGGCTTCGAGCAGTTCCTCGGCAAGAAGTACGTCGGGCAGAAGCGCTTCTCGCTAGAGGGCGGCGAGTCCACCATCGCGGCCCTCGACGCGGCCATCAACTTCGGCGCCGAGCAAGGGGTCGAGGAGTTCGTGTTCGGGATGGCGCACCGCGGGCGGCTCAACGTCCTGGCCAACATCATGGGCAAGACCTACGAGCAGATCTTTAAGGAGTTCGAGGCCACCGAGGACCCAGGCGAGATCTTCGGGGACGGGGACGTGAAGTACCACCTGGGATTCTCGAGCCAGGTCGATACGCCTTCCGGCAAAACCGTCCACCTCAAGCTGGTCCCCAATCCGAGCCACCTGGAGTCGGTAAATCCGATTGTCGAAGGCTTCTCCCGCGCGAAGGCGGACGCGCTCTACGGGTCGGACTACGACAAGATTCTCCCGATCCTCATCCACGGAGACGCCGCGGCCGCGGGGCAGGGCGTCGTGTACGAAGTCGTGCAGATGTCGCAGCTCAACGGCTACTACACCGGCGGCACGCTCCACTTCGTGATCAACAACCAGATCGGTTTCACCACCGACTGGGACGACGCGCGCTCGAGCACCTACTGTACCGCCGCGGCTAGCCTCGTGCAGGCGCCCGTGCTACACGTGAATGGTGATGACCCGGAGGCGGTCGTGTTCGCGATTCAGTTCGCGGTCGACTACCGGCAGAAGTTCAACTCCGATGTCTTCGTCGACATGGTCTGCTACCGCAAGCACGGCCACAACGAGGGCGACGATCCGAAATTCACGCAGCCGTTCATGTACAAGCTCATCGACGAGCACCCCGACCCGCACGCGCTTTACGTCAAGCAACTCGCCGAGCGCGGCGACATCACCACCGAGGAGGCCAGCGCCCGCGAGCAGGCCTTCAACGACTTCCTCCAGGCCCGCCTCGAGGACGTCAAGCAAAAAGAACTCCCTTACACCTACCAAGACACCGAGCAGGCCTGGCGCACCTTGCGCAAGCGCGTCAACGTCGACGAGGCCGACCTCTACCCGGAGACCGGGGTGGACCTCGACCGGATGCGCCACATCCTCAAAGAAGTTATGGACGTGCCAGAGGGCTTTACGCCCTTGCGCAAAATGGGTCGCCTCTTCAAGAGCTCCCAGGCCCTCATCGACGCGGATCGCCTCGACTGGGCGCTTGGCGAGCTCTCGGCCTACGGCAGCATCCTGCTCGAGAACCGCGACGTGCGGATGAGCGGCCAGGATGTCAAGCGCGGCACCTTTAGTCACCGCCACGCCGTACTGCACGACGAGGAGAAGTACACCGAGTACAATCGTCTCTCGCGCCTCGGCGACAAGCAGGGCGAGTTCCGCATCTACAACTCGCTACTCAGTGAGTTCGCCGTCCTCGGCTTCGAGTATGGCTACTCACTCGCGAGCCCGGAGAACCTCGTGGTCTGGGAGGCGCAGTTTGGTGATTTCTACAACGGCGCCCAGACGATCGTCGATCAATATATAACGTCTGCCGCGTCGAAGTGGGGCCGGATGTCGGGTCTCGTCATGCTGCTGCCGCACGGCATGGAGGGCCAGGGCCCGGAGCACTCCTCGGCCCGGGTCGAGCGCTTCCTCCAGCAGTGCGCCGACTTCAACATGATCGTGGCCAACGTCACGCAGCCGGCCAACTTCTTCCACCTTCTGCGCCGCCAATTGGCTTGGGACTTCCGTAAGCCCCTCGTGGTGATGAGTCCGAAGAGCCTGCTGCGCCACCCGGACGTGGTGAGCGACCTGGCCGAGTTCGGTCCCGGCACACGCTTTCAGCCCGTGTACGATGATGCGGCTTTCGCCAAAACGAGCGACGAGGAGCTTAAGAAGGTCCGCCGTCTGCTGTTGTGCAGCGGCAAGGTGTACTTCGACCTCGTCCCCTACCAGCGCGACAACAACATCACCGACGTGGCGCTGTGCCGCGTCGAGCAGCTCTACCCCCTACCCGCCCCCGAGATCGAGGCGCTGCGCGAGCGCTACCCGAACGCCGAGCTGGTCTGGGTCCAGGAGGAGTCCGAGAACATGGGTCCGTGGCGCTACATCCACAACTGCTACTGCCCCGCGACCGAGATCCGCTACGTCGGGCGCCCGGCTACGGCAAGTCCCGCGACGGGCTTCAAGAAGCGGCACGAGAAGCAACAACTGGAGTTGGTGGAGGAGGCCTTCGCGTAAGGTGTTGGGACGCCTGGTGCGCCTCCACCGCGGGGCCGCATGTGTTTTAGCGTCCAGCTATCCTCCCATCCTAATCATGATCGACACCCACACCCACCTCTTCTCCCACAAGTTCGACGAGGACCGCCACGCCGTTGTGGAGCGCGCCCTCGCCGCCGGGGTCGAGCGGATGTACCTCCCGAACATCGACGTTGCGTCCGTCGAGCCGATGCTCGTTTTGGCGAAAGCCTACCCCGGCGTGTGTCTGCCGATGTTGGGCCTACATCCGACTTCCGTCAAAACGGATTACGCGGCCCAGTTAGACCTTCTGGAGGATAGATTGGAGGAGCGGCGTTGGGCGGCGATTGGGGAGATCGGAACGGATTTATACTGGAGCGACGAATTCTGGACCGAGCAGCGGGAGGCCTTCCTCCGACAGTGCGAGTGGGCGATCCGCGTCGGCAGACCTATCGTGGTCCACTGTCGCGAGAGCATCGACGAGACTATAAATATGGTTCGGCCGCTGGTTGGACGAGGCCTGCGGGGCGTCTTCCACTGTTTCACCGGGACCGTCGCGCAGGCGCAGGCCCTGACGGAGATGGGGTTTTTCCTCGGCATCGGCGGCGTGCTGACCTACCCGAAGCCCGGCGAATTGCCGGAGGTCGTGCGGGTGGTAGGCCGAGAGTACCTAGTCCTGGAGACCGACAGCCCTTACCTAGCGCCCGTGCCGAAGCGCGGTCGTCGCAACGAGAGTGCCTTCCTCCCGCACGTGGCCGAGGCGCTCGCGGGGTGTATCGGGCTAAGCGCAAGCGAGGTGGAGGTCTTGACGACAGCCAACGCGGAGCGGCTTTTCGCCTGATCGTCAATAGGCCGCCATCGGTGAGGCCTCCTCGGCGGCACCTGTGGAACGTCATCTGCCTTGACCCACGAAAGGGTTAGTCCGGCGAACGATTGTGCAGTTGCGGTACAACTATGCTATCTAGCAGCCCCAACGCACGCCGGAACGCCGGTGGGGTAGACGTGGCGACGGACCATTAAATGTGGGTAGGGAAGTGATTTTCCCCACAGGACTTGGAAAGGCCGCGACTCGAATTACATTACGCCTCGATTAGGAGAGATGCCAGAGTGGACGATCGGGCACGCTTGGAAAGCGTGTGAACCGCAAGGTTCCCAGGGTTCGAATCCCTGTCTCTCCGCCACCTTTCAAAAACAACTGAACGCACTTAAACAATTCGCAATGCGCAAATTCCTTACTCTGTCGCTCTGCTTCGGTCTGTCGATGATGGCCGTTAGCCTCTACGCCCAGGACGGCGTGGACGTCAACGCCAACGTGGGCGGGTTCCAGCTCCTCAAGCAGTACTTCATCCAAGGCGACTGGCGCTTCATGATGACGGTGCTCGTGTGTCTGATCCTCGGCCTCGCCTTCTGCATTGAGCGCATCATCACGCTCAACGTCGCCACCGTCAACACCGACAAGCTCTTGAGCCGCATTGACGAGAACCTCAAGGCGGGCGACCTCGAGGGCGCCAAGGAAGTGGCTCGTTCGACCGCTGGCCCGACCGCCAGCATTATGTACGAAGGCCTCAAGAACGCCGGACAGGGTCCGGCCGCCGTCGAGAAAGCCATCGTGGGCTACGGCTCGGTGCAGATGGGTCTCCTCGAGAAGGGCCTCGTCTGGATCTCGCTCTTTATCGCGATTGCGCCAATGCTCGGGTTCATGGGTACGGTAATCGGGATGATCCAGGCCTTCGACAAGATTGCCGCCACCGGCGAGCTCTCGCCGGCCGTCGTGGCGACGGGTATTAAGGTGGCGCTCTTGACGACGGTCTTCGGCCTCGTCGTCGCGATCATTCTGCAGATCTTCTACAACTACATCGTCTCGAAGATCGACTCGATCGTTAACAAGATGGAGGACGCCTCCATCGCCCTGGTCGACATCATGGACCAGAACCGCGTCTTCGTCAAGTAATCCACCACCACAACTCACTCGCACATGTATACCTTCCTCACTCGGAATGGTCAGACGCTGGCCTTCGGCCTCGGCTTTGTGATCGTGGTCCTGATGTTGATCTTCATCTTCACAGGTATCAATGGTTACGAAGCCTCCGTTGACGGACTTCCCGACCTCGACCCCAAGCGTTACGAAACCAAGATTTTTGATTTCGGGATGTACGGCGCCGCATTTTTAGTCGTCGCCTGCGCCATCGCTGGCATCCTTTTCGGCATCTACCAAGTTGCCACCAACCCGAAGGGGGCCCTGAAAGGCCTCCTGGGACTAGCGGCCGTAGTCGTCCTGCTCCTCATTCTGTATGCCACCGCCGACGCAGACACGGCTATGCTCGCACGACAAGCCCGGGACGGATTCTTCGTTGAACCCGGCCAGAGCAAATTCATCACCGGCGCCATCGCCACCGCGCTTATCATGGCCGGGGGCGCAGTGCTCGCCCTCGCCGTAAGCGAGGTCATCAGCTTCTTCAAATAATGGCACGAGGAAAGCGACTACAAGCACCAGAGATTAACGCGAGCTCGATGGCGGATATCGCCTTCCTGCTCCTGATCTTCTTTCTGGTCACCACCGAGATCGTCGAGGACCAGGGCGTTCTCGTTCGCCTGCCGCCCTGGAGCGACGAGCCGCCACCGGCCCTCAAGCTGAATGCGCGTAACGTCTTCCAGGTGCTCGTTAACAAGAATAACGAACTGTTGGTGCGCAACGAGCCGTCCGACCTCAAGGGCCTCCGCGACGCCGCTAAGAACTTCATCCTCAACCCGCGCAACGATCCGGATATGGCGTTGAGTCCGCAGAACGCGATCATCTCCCTCAAGAATGACCGCGGTACGAGCTACGAGACGTATGTCACGGTATACAATGAACTACTCGCAGCCTACAACGAGCTCTGGGAAGAGGCGTCGCAATCGAAGTTCGGCAAGCCGTACGTCGACCTGACCGACAGCGAAAAGGATAAGGTCCGTACCGAAATCCCTCTGGTCCTCTCTGAGGCCGAGCCAACCGCCTTCGGAGAATAACCTTCAAACACCACCGCCATGTCCAAATTCTCAAAGTACAAGGGCAAGAAGCCCATGCCAGCCATCTCGACGGCGTCTCTTCCGGACATCATCTTCATGCTGCTGTTCTTCTTCATGGTGGTGACGGTGCTGCGGCAGTCGGATCTCAAGGTCCGCGTCAATACGCCCTCCGCTACCGAGCTCACAAAGCTCGAGGAGAAGACCTTGGTCAACTACATCTACATCGGGAAGCCTTCGCCGCAGTACGAGGCACTCTACGGTACCGCGCCGCAGATTCAGTTGGGTGACAAAATCAAGAAGGAGACCGACATCCCCCTCTTCATCGCGGAGTTCCTCAACGGCATTCCGGAGAACCAGCACAACAAGGTGACTACGTCGCTGCGGGTGGACGGCGACGTAACCATGGGAATCGTGACCGACGTGAAGACGCAACTGCGCAAGCAGAATCAGCTCCGCGTCAACTACTCGACGAAGCGCCGCAGCGATGACCTCTAGTACATAGCTCGCACCCCCCGCCCGCCAGTAGGCTTGCAGCGGCCTCCTCGACACCTGTCGGGGAGGCCGCTCGTCATTTTGGGAGTAACCAAACGCCAAGACGTGAGGCGCCAACATCTGTTGAAGGGCGCCCACCACTCCGAGGGCGTAGGTAGCGCGGAGCTTGGTCCGATCTGAACGACGGAGGCCCCGCGAGCGTCCGGGTCCACGCCGTGCCTTCGGCAGATGACCCGAGTTCGTTCATGCAAAACTCTGTCCAATGCCCCGCCCCTCCCGACTCATCGCGCCCGAGATTAACGCCAGCTCGATGGCCGATATCGCCTTCCTCTTGCTCATCTTCTTCCTCGTCACCACCGAGATCGTGGAAGACCAAGGGGTCCTGGTGCGGCTCCCGCCGTGGACGCCGGACGAGGCGGTCCCCGTCATCCTCCATCCACGGAACCTCTTCACCGTCCTCGTCAATAAGGATAACGAACTCATGGTACGTGACCGAGCGTTCCGCATCGAGGACCTCCGAGAGGAGGCCAAGCGGTTTATCGCCAACCTGACGCAGGACCCGGCCATGTCGCTCAGCCCCGACAACGCGATCATCTCCCTTAAAAATGACCGCGGTACCACCTACGCGACGTACGTATCGGTCTGCAACGAATTGCGCGCCGCCTACCGTGGACTTTGGGACACCGTGGCACGAAGTGAGTTCGCGAGGCCGTACGACCAACTGAGCGACCGTGAGCAGAGCGACATCCGCAGTCGTATTCCGCTCGTGATCTCCGAGTCCGAGCCGACGGGGTTTGGACAGTAGTTCGGATGTCCGCAGGCCCGCTCCACATATCAGGCTTGTGACGAACCCGCGTCGGGTTTTGGCGAAAGCCGCCTACCGTAAACGATCCGCACTCCGGACGAGCTTCTCGTCCTTTCGGATGTGCCTAACGGCCAGCACCGACATAATCGCCCCTAACAGCGGGAAGAGCGCCCCGACTGAACCGTCGACCGCGACGTTGCCGATCGCATCGCCGTCCTGCATGAAGGCCAGCACTCCAGCGCCGTAGGCGAGCAAGCCCGCCGACATCGCCGCCCAGCTGATTTGAATCTGGAGCTTGCGATTCGCGTAGAGGAAGATCGCCGCTACCGCCGCTAACCCAGCCAGGGCAAACAACACGATCATCCCGATGCTGTCCACTGCACTAAACTCCTGGTCGGCGAGGACTGTCGCCGGGACGGCCACCTCCGAACTGGCGAAGGGCGTGAGGAAGGTGCCGAAAAAGCTGCCGCTCGCTAGCAGCAGATATATGCTTTGGACGCGTTGTAACATGGTCGATCTCTGATTGGGGCGGCGAAGGTAGGGGTCGCGACAGCCCATTGTGCACCTTTGCCCCCCGACCTGGCCCCGCCGCCTATGCCCCGCCTCCTCATCGCTTTAGTTCTGGCCACCCTGGCCGCTGGCGCGCATCAGGCGAGCGCCCAGACGGCACCCGTGACCCCGCGGGATAGCGCGCGCGGCAAGCCCGTACAGATCGACTTTGCCGAGGTCTACGAGCGGATCGTGGAGGGGAAAGTCACCTACCAAAAGCTTTCCGGCGAGGTGGAGCTTAAGCAGGGCGAGATGTACATCTTCTGCGACGAGGCCGTCATCCGCGACAACGACTTCGTGCGGGCGAAGGGCAATGTCGTGCTGCTGCAAAACGATACCCTCCAGCTATTCGCCGACTCCATGCGGTATTACGTCGACCAACAGCTGGCCTTCCTGTACGGCAAGGTCGTGCTCGTCAACGGCGTCCAGAAGCTATTCACCGACAGCCTCCGCTACGACCTCGCCACCAAGGAAGCGCGTTATCGCTCGCGGGCCAAGCTTACCGACGGCCAGGCGCAGCTCTCGAGCATGCGTGGCTCGTACGATGTTAATCGGCACCTCGCCAACTTTCGGGACTCCGTCTTCGTGGTCGCAGAGCAGTTCAGCCTCATCAGCGATACCCTCAGCTTCAACACCGAGGCGCGGATCGTGTACTTCGAAGGACCGACCGTCATCGCGACCGCCGATTCGCGCGTCTACTGCGAGGACGGCTACTACGACATGGTCGACAGCGTGGGCGAGTTCCGCCGCAACGCGCAGGTGGCGCGCGGGACACAGCGCGCGCAGGCCGACCTCATCTACTACAACGGCTACACGGACGAATTTCGCTTGATCGGCAACGCGCGCTTCGCGGACGAGACCCGGCGCGCGGTCGGGGATACGATTCGCTACAATGAGCGCACCAACCGGACGCAGCTCCTCGGCGACGCCACCTTCGTCGACGGAACTCAGCGTGTGCAGGGTGAACGCATCAACTACGACGGCCTCACGCAAACCTTCACGAGCACCGGCCGCGTCAACATCAGCGAGCCGCCCTACCTGCTGAGCGCTGACTCGGTCTCCTTTAACGACACCCTCGGGCTGGCCTTCGTCCACGGCCGAGTGCGCTGGCGCGACACCGCCGCACACCGGGCCATCGTCGCCGACGACATCGTCTACCGGCGCGACGGAGAGTACGTCAAGGCCTTCGGCGGACGGCCGATCTTCAGCACCATAGTCGAGACCGACTCCATATACATCGCGGCGGATACGCTGCTGAGTTTCCGCAAGGCATACGTGCTCGACACGGTGACTGCGATCACTCCTGCTTACGTTTCGCGCGATAGCACTGCGATCGAAGGATCGGCTTTCGCCAAAACTGGTAACGGCGTCGAAGCGGCAGACCGCGTCGCGGCGTCACGGGAGTCGGTTCCTGATCAGTCCCGCGATGAGCTGGCGGCGACACTCGCTATCTTACGAGGTGTCGCCACGGCAGACCTCGCAGCCGATGGTTCGCCCCCTGCGCCGCCCTCGCTTTTACCTGATCCCCCAGCGGATAGCCTCCTGCGCGCCGCCCTCGACAGCGCCGCCCTCGTCCAGGTCGACAACCGCATCGACCGCCAGCCGCTCGCCCCAATCCTCATGGACACCACCGCCACCGCCGAGGGCTTCCTCGTCGGTGAGGACTCCACGCGGACACCGCAGCTGCCGGATAGCGTGCGACTGATTCTGGCATACCACAACGTCCGCATCTACAAGCTCGACCTCCAGGCCGTGTGCGACTCGCTCGCCTTCAATAGCATCGACTCGGCGTTTACGCTCTACCGCGACCCGCTCGTGTGGTCGGACACGAGCCAGTTCGTCGCCGACACCATCACGATCCGCCTCCGCAACGAGACCGTTGACCGCGTCCTCCTGCGCTCGAAGTCGATGATCGTCAATAGCGCCGACGAAATCTTTTATAATCAAGTCAAGGGTCGACAAGTGGACGTGGATTTCGTGGCAGGGACGATCGATGAAATGGTGGTGCGCGGCAACGCCGAATCGGTATTCTACATCCAGGACGAGGACGACGACTCCTACATCGGTATGAACCACGTCCGCGCCTCCCGGATGCGACTCGAGTTCGAGACCGGCAAGTTGCAGGATATCTTTTTCTACGATCAGCCCGAGGGTGCGCTCGAACCTATCCCAGCAGTAGGTGGCGAGGGCCTCCTGCTCGAGGATTTTCGCTGGGAGATCGAGCGACGACCTACCTCAAAAGACGATTTACAGTGATGCGAGGATACTGGAGGCGAAGGACACTAGCCGTCGTAAGCAGCGCCGTGATGTTCGGGGGCCTTACGGCAAACGTGCTCTTGCCCGACGCGTATGACACCGCGGTCGAGGCGCTCGACTCAGGCGACGCCACCTCGGCCAAAGAGAATCTTCGGTCCCTTCTCTCGTACGCTCCCAGCGCGGCGGCTTACCAAGGTTTTGCGGAAGCGAGCCTCGCCACCGACGACCTCCCGAGCGCCACCTGGGCGATACGAAGTGCCGAACTCCTGGGGGGCACCTCGACCCTCGATCAACTGAAGCGGCGCACCTACGCCAACCTTCCTTCGGATTTGGTCCCTCTGCCCCTCGACGGCGTCGACGGTCTGGCCGCCCGCACCAGCCGTCTGCCCTTCCCTAACCTCCCGTCTCTACTCGCCCTACTTAGTCTCGCACTACTCGCCGTGCTCCTCGTGCGCCAGCTCATGTACCGCCGCGACCGACCCTTCTCGGCGCCCTGGCCTGCGCTTTCTTTGAGCCTCGCGTTCGGCACCCTCTGCCTCTGGGTCGCCTCCCGGCAAAACGACCTCGTCGCAGGTTCGGAAGCGGTAGTCGTATTTGCGCAACGCGTGACCCCGGATACCGCGCAACTCAAATCCGCGCCTTCGCACAGCGCCCCCGATCAACGCTCAATACCCGCTGGGGCAGTCGTGAGCGCTGGCGAAACCTTGTCTGGCTACACGGAGGTCGTTTTGCCGACAGGCGAATCGGGTTGGTTACCCACTAACCGGCTGTGGCCAATTCGCCCACTCGCGCCGGCGTGGCCTGAGGAGCGTGCCGTGCGAGGATATCCCCGATGATGGCCTTGCCGTGGTGGCGCGTGTTCTCGATGAAGAGCTTGCTCGTCGCGAGGCCCGCCTGGATCACGCCAGCGATGTATAATCCGGGTTGCCCATCCACGGCGTAGGTCTCCGGATCGAAACCCGGCTTGCGCATCTCATCATCGCCGAAGCGTACGCCACTGTCGGCTAGAAACGCGAAGTCCGGCTGGTAGCCCGTCATCGCGAGCACGAAGTCATTCGGGACGCGGACCTCGCCGCCCGGCGTGTCGAGCACGACTTCACCCGGCAGAATCTCTCGCACGGTCGTGTTGAAGTAGGCGTTGATCGAGCCCTCGGCAATGCGGTTCTCGATGTTGGGCTTGATCCAGTACTTGACCCTATCGTAGATACGGTCGCTGCGAATGGCCATGGTCACGGTCGCGCCCTTCATCCAGGTCTCGAGGGCCACGTCGCAGGCGCTGTTCGCCGCGCCAATCACGAGGACACGCTGCCCGATGTAGAGGTGTGGGTCGTCGTAGTAGTGACGCACCTTCGGCAGGTCCTCGCCGGGGACATTAAGCATCCGCGGCACGGCGTAATAGCCGGTAGCGAGGACGACGTTCTTAGCGCGGTAGGTTGCCGCGGAGGTGGTGACGAGGTAGTGGTCGCCATTCGGCAAAACCTGCTTTACGTCGGTATAGGTGGCGATGTCGAGTCGCTTGCTCTGCACGAGGCGCCGGTAGTACTCGAGGGCCTCGGTGCGCGAGGGCTTGTCGGCATGGCTTATGAAAGGCACGTCGCCGACCTCCAGCTTCTCGGAAGTACTGAAGAAAGTCATGTTGACCGGGAAGTGGTAGAGGCTGTTGGCCAGCGGGCCGCGCTCGATGATGAGGTGCGAGAGGCCCGCGTCCTGGGCGGCGATCGCCACGGCGATCCCGGACGGTCCCGCCCCGACGATGACGATGTCGATCAAGCTCGTTTCCTGCTCCATACGAACACTAAACGACGGGCGGCCGCGACGGTTGGGTGGGGCAGGCGCTGGGTGCGCGCGGTAGCGCTGTTGCTAGGCCATCGCTCCGTGTGACACCATACTCGGCAGCACCGCCGTCATCAACCAGAAGTCCTCTATCTTCTGCACGATATCGAAGAAGCGGTCGAAGTCTACGGGCTTATTGATGTAGCAGTTGACGTGCAGGTTGTAGCTTTTCAGAATGTCGGCCTCCGCGTTGGAAGTGGTGAGCACTACGACCGGGATGCGTTTTAGCAGCGGGTCGGTCTTGATTTCGAGCAGCACCTCGCGACCGTCGCGTTTCGGCAGGTTGAGGTCCAGCAGGATGAGGTCGGGGGTCTTAGCTTCGGTAAAGGGCGCCTCGCCGCGTAGGTAGGCGATCGCCTCCACGCCGTCGCGCGCCACGTCGAGGTCGACGGGGATGTTGCCCTCGCGGAACGCCTCCTGCGTGAGGCGGACATCCCCCGGATTGTCTTCGACGAGGAGGATGTTGACGGGGCGACGGGTAACTACCATGATACTAGAGGTATCAAAGCGTGTACCAGAAATCGGGTAACGGCCTGGCCAGACGCTGGGCTATCCGCAGGCGCCGCAGTATCCTTGCCGCATGCCCGAGCTCACCCCGTCGACCACCGCGCTCGCGGAGGCCTTTCGCGCCTTCGCCGACGCGCAGACGATCGACGCCCAGCCCGCCACCTTGTACGACCCGATCCGCTACGCGATGGCGGCCCGCGGGAAGTACGTCCGCCCGATGTTGCTCCTCCAGGCCCATGCCCTCGGGGGCGACCGGCCAGTTGCAGCGCTCCCCGCGGCCTACGCGGTTGAGCTCTTCCACAACTTTACCCTGCTACACGACGACATCATGGACGCCGCCGACATGCGGCGCGGACGGCCGAGCGTCCACGTTGCGTTCGGGGAGCCGACCGCCATCCTCGCCGGGGACGCGATGTTGATCCGCAGCTACGCGTACCTGCTCCAGCACTACGACGGCCCGATGGCCCTGGCGCTCCTCTCGACCTTCGGCGATATGGCCGCCCGCCTCTGCGAAGGTCAGCAGCGCGACATGGATATGGAAGCCGGCGGGGGTGGGGCCTACAGCTACCCACACTACTTAGAGATGATCGCAGGAAAGACCGGCGTCCTCATAACGGCATCCCTGGAGATGGGGGCGATCATCGCCGGACTCCCACAGGCGAACGTGGACCGGCTCGCCCGCGCCGGAGACCTCGCCGGACGTGCCTTCCAGATCCTCGACGACGTCCTCGATACCTTCAGCACCCGCGAGGTGACCGGCAAGATGGACTACGGGGACGTGCGCCGCGGCAAACAGTCCGCTCCTTTCCTGCGCGCACTCCAGCTCGCCGACGCCCACACCCGCGAGACGCTCATAGGCATCTACGGCCTCCGTCCCGAGACGCGCGAGCCACTCGTCCCAGAGGTGCTGGCCACGTTCTCGAGACTCGGCGTCGAGGCGGATCTCCGCGGTGAGATCGACAGCCTTACGGACGCGGCCCTCGCGGAGGTGGACGCGTTAGATGTGCGCCCGGAGGCTCGGGACCAATTGCGCGACATGCTAGCGCGCCTAGGAGATCGAAAGTATTAGCTAGTCGCCGCACTGTGAACTGCTGAACCGAGGCAATCTATCTGAGCCGCTGCGCCCGTGAACCGTTAGGCCACCATGACGCGTAAATCACAGCTGGCCAGGGCGGGGCCTGGGAGTCTGTGGGTGCGCCACCGACGGGCGGTGATTGCGAGAAAGCTAAAGTAAGAGGCTGCAAGAAGGACACTCCCCCTATACCCCCTTCAGCCACAGCCGCCCATTCTCCCAGCCGCCTTCCATCTCGGCGCCCATCTTCGTGTAGAAAGCTTTCGCCGACGTGTTCCAGTCGAGGACTTGCCACTTGATGCTCGTGCAGCCACCCGCCTGCGCGGCCTCGACGAGGGCCGCCCACAGCGCCTCACCGACGCGCCTCCGCCGCTGGTCCGGAGCTACCACGAAGTCCTCGAGGTAAAGCATGCGACCTTTCCACGTGGAGTAGGCCCAGTAGTAGACCATTGCCCCGACCACCGCGCCGCGGGCGTCCTCGGCGACGAGCAACTCGAACCAGCCCTCGGCTAAGTCCTCGCGATAGATCGCGGGCGACGTGGCCACCTCCTCCGGCATGCGCTCGAATGCGGCGAGTTCTTTGACGAGCGCAAATACCGCGTCGAGGTCGGCGGTCTCGCCCCGGCGGACCTCGATGCGTCCGGGGGAGGGGGGTGAGTGTGGGTCCGATGCGCTCATGGCCCGAAGGACGCGCAACCGAAGTCCCCCACCAAGCTTTCCCTCCTCATGCGTCTACTTCTCGCACTCGCACTCGCCGCCGGGCTCTTCCCGGCGCTCGGGGCGCAAGCTCTCGCCCCGGACCTCCAGTTGCGGGTAGACATCGCCTATCTCGCCTCAGATTTGTTGGGTGGGCGCGCGTCCGGGAGTCGGTTCGGCGATGAGGCTGCCGAATATGTCGCGGCGCGGATGCAGCAAATCGGTTTGGAGGGCATCGGCGATGCTGGCACTTTCTACCAGCGCTTCCCGATTACGGTGGGCGGGCACGGACGGGGCCAGAGCGCTCCGGCGCTGTACACCAGCAACGTACTCGGCTACCTCGATCGTGGAGCCGCGAGTACGGTGCTCATTGGCGCGCACTACGACCACCTAGGTTTTGGCGGAAGCGGTAGTCTCTACATCGGCGAGCCTGCGCCGCACAACGGCGCCGACGACAACGCGAGCGGGGTGGCGGTGATGCTCGATCTGGCTGCCCGACTCAAGGCCGACGAGGGCTTCCGGAAATATAATCTGCTCTTCGTAGGCTTCGGCGCCGAGGAGATGGGACTGATCGGGTCAAAGTACCTAGCCGCGCACCTGCCTGACGGACTGCCGCCCCTGGCGGCGATGTTCAATTTCGACATGGTCGGGCGGCTTTCCGGC
This sequence comes from Saprospiraceae bacterium, assembly GCA_041744755.1. Lineage (GTDB taxonomy): Bacteria > Bacteroidota > Bacteroidia > Chitinophagales > Saprospiraceae > CALDTK01. The sequence continues at coordinate 5,975 of JBGTKC010000048.1, read as the reverse complement.
GAAGGAGTGCTAGCCGTCAATGGCGCCGGTACCAGTCCCATCTGGCACGAGCTCCTGGACCGCGCCAACGCCGGTCGCGTCACCTACCGTTTTCACGAAAGTGGCCTCGGCCCCAGCGATCACGCAAGCTTCTACCTCGAGGACGTGCCCGTGCTGCACTTCTTCACCGGGCAACACCCGCAGTACCACAAACCCGACGATGACGTGGTGCTCATCAACTTCCCCGGTGTGAGGACTTTGGCGGACCTGGTCTACGATCTCGTGCGAGCCTTGCCGACGGCGGCGCCGGCTTTCGCCAAAACCAAAGACACGTCCACCGAGGATCTCACCAGCTTCAAGGTGACGATGGGCGTCATGCCGGATTACGTCTTCGGTGGCACGGGACTGCGGATCGACGGCGTCCTGAGTGATCGGCCGGCCGAGAAGGCGGGACTGCAGCGCGGGGATGTGATCCTCAAGATTGCCAGTAAGGACATCAGGGACATCTACGGCTACATGGAGGCGCTCGGCGAGCACGAGACCGGCCAAACCGTGGAGCTCCTGGTACTCCGGGATGGGCGCAAGCTGCGCAAGAAGCTGACGTTTTAGCGAAAGCGACAATATCTCCAACCAGGGGTTAGTGGGCCACGGCGCACTTACCCATTCACGTCGACCGATACGACCTTTAGCACGACAACGCTGTTGAAGTCCTGGCCGAAGACCTCCGGAAGGAGGCGCCCGAGAGCGCCCCAGACCAGGTCAAACGGTCCGAACAGTTGGGTACTGAGGGGATTGGCGAGCAGCTCGCAGCCCTCGACCTCTCGCAACTTGCTGATGAATTGGAGGATCGGGGCCTTGTAGTCGGCGTGTAGGGGGTAGAGACTGATGTCGACGGAGATGCGGGACTGGCTCATGGGACTATAGTTGAAGGCGGGATGGACGTCTGGCTATGACGTGGCGCCGTAACCCTTTGTTCGTACCCGGATGCGGTGATTTCTCATCACATAGATATCTTTCATATGACCTGGCGCCGCCGGCGGGAAGGCGCCGGTTATGTTTGTGGGTAGCGCGCGGACGAGTTAGGTCGCCGAGTGTCGAGAAACGAGAAACACTATGGCGACCAGCCGAAAAACCACCGGCGAGAAGTCCGACCGCGACGACCGCTACCGCAAGATCACCGGCGTCGTCGCGCTGACGGTGTCGCTTTACCTAGCGCTCGCCTTCATCTCCTACCTGTTCACCTGGAAGGCCGACGCCGACGGGGTGCTTACCTACGGGTGGGGCATCCTGTTTCAAGATGTCGAGGTGGCCAACTGGCTCGGGCCACTGGGCGCTATCAGCGCGCATACGGCTTTCTTCAATGGCTTCGGGGCCACCAGCTTTTTATTCGTCTATTTGCTCGGCATCACGGGCCTCGCGATCCTGCAGCGCCGACCGCTGGTCAAGCTGCAACGACAACTGCGCTGGGGACTGGCCGGCTTGATGGGCCTGTCGATCATGCTGGCCTTTTTGTTCCAGATGGTTGACTTTCCCGTAGGTGGCGCGTATGGCTACCTGGTGGCGAGTTCGCTGGAGAGTTTGATCGGCGTGCCGGGGATGCTGCTGCTGATTGCGCTGGTCATCGTGCTGCTCGTGGTCTGGATCTTCGATCCTTCGCTAGATGAGATTCGCAGTGGGCAATTGCTCGATAGGGTAGAGTTTAAAGCGGCGATTCCGGGCGGGGTCCTCAATCTGGTCGGTCGGCTGCAGGGTCGCTCCGGGGACGGTGAGGCCCCTCAGCCAAAAGCGGCTACGAGCAGCAAGACGACGACCAAGAAGGGCGCGAGCACGATCGTCTCCTACGAAGACGATCTCGAGGTGGCCGACGAGCCCGATGTCGACGATGCCGCTTTCGCAAAACGTGGCCTGCAGTTGGAACTCGACCCGGAGGCACCGTTCGAAGGAGAGGACATGAGCGCAGAGGACTCCCTCACGTTCGACCTCTCGGAAGGGGTTTTGGCGCAAGCCGCCCCCAAGAGGACAGCGAGCCCGATCGACCCGGACGACATCGCGATGGAGGTCACCTACGCCAAGGGCGACGAAGACGACGTCGACGAGGACGGAGACCTGCTCGACCCCGAAGCCACCGGAGCGATTCCGGCGAGTTTTGCCGCTAAGCCCGGTGACAACGTCCGCGACATCCTCGCCGCCGAGGCCGAGCACGAGGCCGAAGAACAAGGCCCCTACGACCCGAAACTCGACCTGCGTGACTACCGCTATCCTGAGATCAGCTTGCTGACCAAATACCCGGACATCGGCGAGCCCGTGAGTCCGCAGGAGTTGCACGACAACAAGATCCAGATCGTCGAGAGCCTCCGCAGCTTCGGTCTGGAGATCGTGAGCATCGCGGCAACTGTCGGCCCGACGATCACGCTGTATGAGATCGTGCCGGCGCCGGGGGTGCGGATCTCGAAGTTCCGCAACATCTCCGACGACATTGCCCTGAGCCTAAGTGCGCTCGGCATCCGCATCATCGCGCCGATCCCGGGCCGTGGCTCGATCGGGATCGAGGTCCCGAACAAGAGTCGCCAGATGGTGGCCCTGCGGGACGTGCTCAACTCGGACAAGTTCCGCAAGGCGAAGATGGCGCTCCCAATTGCGCTCGGGAAGACGATCCAGAACGAGACGCTCGTGGTGGACCTGGCCAAGATGCCTCACCTGCTCATCGCCGGTGCGACCGGACAGGGTAAGTCCGTCGGCATCAACACCATCATCATGAGCCTGCTCTACAAGCAGCACCCCGCCGAGGTGAAGCTCGTGCTGGTGGACCCAAAGAAGGTCGAGCTCTCGCTCTACTCGCGCCTAGAGAATCACTTCCTCACCCTGATGCCCGGCCAGGAGGAATCCATCATTACGGAGAACAAAAAGGTCATCAATACGCTCAACTCCCTCGTGATCGAGATGGACGAGCGCTACAAGTTGCTCAAGGCAGCCGGCGTGCGCAACATCGTGGAGTACAACCAGAAGTTTAGCGAGCGGCGCCTCAATCCGAATGACGGGCACAAGTTCCTGCCGTACATCGTGATGATCATCGACGAGTTTGCGGACCTCATCATGACGGCCGGCAAGGAGATCGAACTGCCGATTGCCAGGATCGCGCAGCTGGCGCGGGCCGTGGGGATGCACCTGATCATCGCCACGCAACGTCCGTCGGTCAAGATCATCACCGGTGCCATTAAGGCCAACTTCCCGGCGCGCCTCGCCTTCCGAGTGACGAGCCTCATCGACAGTCGTACGATCCTCGACAGCAGTGGCGCCGAGCAACTCGTCGGCCAGGGCGACATGCTGCTCTCGCAGGGCACCGACAACGTCCGCGTACAGTGCGCCTTCGTCGACACGCCCGAGGTGGATGGGGTCCTGGACTTCATCGGCGAGCAGCAGGGCTTCTACGCTCCGTACATGCTGCCGGAGTACATCGGCGAGGAGGACAATGCACAGTCTGCGGAGCGCCTCACGGTCGAGTCGGCGGACGAAAAGTTGCGGGAGGCGGCCCACGTGGTAGTGGACAATCTCGTAGGATCTACCTCCCTACTCCAAAGAAGGATGGAGGTCGGCTTCAACCGCGCCGGTCGTATTATGGACCAGTTGTGCATGCTCGGCATCGTCGGAGAGGCCCGGGGGTCTAAGCCGCGGGAGGTCATGGTGCGGGACATCCTGGAGCTGGAGCATATGCTGGATCTTTTTTATGAGGGGAATTGAGCTTTGCTCAATAGAGATTTCTCAAAGAGGCGCGGAGGCCGCAGAGGTGCGCAGAATTCAGTCGGCGCTGCGCACCTTGTTGGATCCGACATGGACGATGGGGTGCATGGAGGACATGGAGATACTGTGCGGTGATGTCTGCTCGTGGAGCCGCCCGACTAGCGTGTCGAGAGTGCCGTGCCGACCGCTTCAGATGAATGATTCTTTTGATGTTCACTGTAGCCTACGCGCCGTAGGTGCGACAGTTCAATTACGGGGTGCGTAAGCGCCGCGGAAACGTCAGCAAGGCACCCCCGCTCAGCAGCGCCGCACAGCAGCGCCGCAGGCCCCCCGCCGGAGGCCCCCCGCCGGAGGCCCCCCGCCAAAAACCTCTCGTTAACACCCCGCCCCGTTACTCCCGCCCCGTTCGTACGTTTTCCTTGCGACCGTACTCACGACACCTATGCGCAATCCCACGTCCACCCTGGCCACCTCCCTTATTACGGCCCTTTTCCTGGCCCTCAGTCCCAATCTCTTCGGCGGTGAAGCGCTCGCTCAAAAAGACCCTGCCGCCAAGAAGGACCTCCAGGTACTACGCGCCAAATACACGGACGCCGGTACGCTCGACGCGGAGGTAAGTCTCGAGATCAAGATGGCCGAAGCCCCCGCCGAGGTACAGAAGGGTCGCATCATCCAGAAGGGAGAACAGTACTACATCAAGTTCGCCGGACAGGAGATCACTTCGGATGGGAAGACGATGTGGCTCTACCTACCCGAAAATAAGGAGGTCCAGGTCTACGACGCCGCCGAGGGCGATGGTTCGGGCATGGGCTTCACGCGCCCGCAGGACATCCTCGACATGTACGACAGCGGCAAGTTCGACTACGCGATGGCGGGCACGACCAAGGTCTCCGGCAAGGAGATGAAGCAGATCGAGTTCAAGCCGCTAGATCGCGCGAGTGAATTCTCTAAAATGCGCCTCACGTATGACGCGGCGAAAAAGGAGATCTACAGCGTCGCGATCTTCAACAAGGACGGCTCGCGGTACACGCTCACGATGACCAACGTCAAGATCGGGACCACTGTCCCGGCGTCCACATTTGTCTTCGATGCGAAGTCGAAGCCCGGGGTCAGGGTGGAGGACATGCGGCTGTAGGAGGTAGGTTCGACGTGCTCCGCGCGCTAGCCTGTCTCAAACCCTTGCCCGGCCCCACCTTTACCTCATGGCGTGGAAGAGTAAACTCCTTTACCCGGCGGCTAAGTGGACGCGCTCGAGAGTTTTGGCGAAAGCCAGAAATGCCCTCGAATCCCAGGCCCGAATCCTCAGCTACCTGCGCGAGAAAGGTCGCAAAACTAAATTCGGTCAGGAGCACGGCCTCGGCTACGTCGATAGTCACGCGGCGCTCGTCAAGCACGTGCCGGTGCGCGATTACGAAGGGCTCAAACCTTGGTTCGATAGAGTAGCGGCCGGGGAGGCCGACGTGCTCTGGCCTGGCAAGCCTGCCTATCTCGCGAAGACCTCCGGGACGACCTCCGGGGTGAAGTACATCCCGATCACGCCGGACAGCGTCCCGAATCACTTCGGTACGGCCCGCAATGCGCTCTTTAATTATTACGGCCGCGCAGGACACGGCGAGTGGCTCGACGGCAAGATGATCTTTTTGTCGGGCAGTCCGGAGCTGCATGAGAAGAATGGTATCCCCGGCGGGCGTCTCAGCGGTATCTCGAACCACATGGTGCCGGACTGGCTCAAGCGCGACCAACTCCCGAGCTACGCGACCAATTGCATAGAGGACTGGGAGGCGAAGCTCGACGCCATCGTGGCCGAGACCATTGGGCAGGACCTCAGGCTCATTTCCGGCATCCCGCCCTGGGTCCAGATGTACTTCGAACGCGTGCTGGCCGTGTCCGGCAAAACGACCATCCTCGAGGTCTTCCCCAACTTCTCGATGTTCGTCTACGGCGGCGTCAACTACGAGCCCTACCGCCCGCAACTCGAGCAGCTGATCGGCGGTAGGGTAGCGAGCGTCGAAACCTACCCGGCCTCGGAGGGCTTCATCGCATTCCAGGACGGGGAGCCGGGGGAGGGCCTGTTACTCAACGTCGATTCCGGGATCTACTTCGAGTTCGTCCCGCTGGCTGAGGCGCACCTCGAAAAGCCCACGCGACACTCTCTAGCCGACGTACAACTCGGAGAGCAGTACGCCGTGGTCCTGTCGAGCAATGCCGGTCTGTGGGGTTATGACCTCGGCGATACCGTCGAGTTTGTCTCGCTCAAC
>JBGTKC010000047.1:0-4856 GCA_041744755.1 Saprospiraceae bacterium | reverse complement strand
GTTCGCGCTTGCGCCGCTCCTCGGTGGCGCGGGCCGCGGCAATGACGTCGGCAATCGCGCCGTCGAGTCTCTCCTTGTCGCTAAGCTGCCGCTGGAGGTCGGTCTTCAGCTTCGACTCGCTACCGTCGAGCTCGCGGATGAGGTCATTCTTCGTCCGGAGCTCGCCCTCGCGAAGTTGCTGTTGCGTGAGCTCGGCGGAGAGCAACTCGGCGCGCTCGACGCGGAGCTCCTCGATTCGCATCACCTTGCGGGATAGGGAGTTGCGGGTGCTCGCGATGAGCTCGAGCTGGCGGCGGCGGTTTTCGTCGTAGCGCCGCAGGTACTGCGCGCGCAAGAAGGCGTCGTTGATGCTCCCGGCGGAGAAGAGGTAGGCGAGTCGGTTGTTGAGCAATCCCTGCCGCAGGGCCGCGCGCGCCATCTTTCCGTACTCCCCGGTGAGGGTGTTGATATCGGCCTCCAGGCTCGCCATCACCTGCTGCGTCCGCACGAGGCTAGAGTCGGCGTGCGTGACCTGCTGACGGACGACGTTGATGAGCTCCTCGCGCTGGACGATCTGCTTCTGGAGGCCGTAAAGCCGGTCTAGCGCGGCGGCCCTGTCCTTGGCGGAGTTCTCGAGCAGACGGCTCGTCGTCGCAATCTGGTCGGCCAGTTCCTTGCGGCGACGCTCGAGCTGCTGCTGATTTTGCGCGGAGGCGGCTTGCGCCAAAACCAATAAGCCCGCGATAGTAATGAGCCTAGTATAGAAGCGAAGCCTCGAATGCATGGAGAGTATCGACAGACGCGAGTGCTCCCCGAAAAGCCTAACCGGTTTTGCCGAAAGGCGCCAAACCCAACTTAGCATTACCTGCACGACAGGCATAACCTGCACCAAACGCACAACCTGCGCTTCCTCCACTACCCCACTCCTACAACTCCATCGGCTTGTAGTCACGCGGGACCGAGATCGGGAACTGCAGATCGGCATCGGCACTGAGGGAGTTGAACTGGATATTGACGCGGGTAGTGTCCCCGGGGCTGTCGCTAAAACTCAAAGATCGGCCGTAGGGAAAGACTTGCCCCTTGCCGGCCGGGCGAAAGTCGCTAAAAACCACTCGCCCGTAGTTGTCGCCGTCGCGGTACTCCCAAACCGTGGGCACGAGGCGCTGCCCGTCGATGGTCAGGGTGGTGTTGGCGTACTTGGTGCTGGTGAGGACGTAGTGGCCCACCTCACGTTCGACCTGCGCCGAACGCCAGTCGCCGATGGGGGCGCCGCCGAAGGCCGCCGTGAGATTCGCTACCGTCGGGTCGATCGGCAGGACGCGCGCCTTGTCGGGGAGGTCGCCGGCGCGGCGAGCCAGTACCTCGCGCTCGAGGCGATTGACGACGATAATGCTGTCGGCGGTCACGAGTCCGCGCGCGCCCTCGAAGCCGAACTTGCGGAGCGTGAACCAGAAGGCGCTGTCCTGGCGGATGCGCACGACGGCGGACAGCTTGACGTTGCCGACGCTCTTGCCCGACACCTGTGCGTCGCCTTTCAGCTCGGCGTAGGGCGGTACGTATAGAGACTGAGTCACGCGCTCGAGCAGTGCGGCCGACGTGAGTTTTGGCGGAAGCCCCGAGGCCTCGACCCCGCCGCCCTTCCTGCCGCAGGCCGAGAGTACCACCAGCGCGAGACCGCCGAGGAGAACCGAGATTAAGCTGCGCATAATTCTTATTTCAGGTACTTGCCTTCGGCCAACTTCTTAACCAGTAAGTGCGAGCCACCCCCGAGGGCCTCGGCGCGCTCCCAGGCGGTTTTGGCGACCGCCTCCTCGCCGGTGAGGAAGGCCGCATCCCCCACAACCTCGTGGTAGATGCCGAGGTTCTCGGCACCGGCCAGCCCGGCGGCGCGAAGGAGGCTCTGCGCGTTCTGGACCTCGGCCGCCTGCAGCGCGATGAGCGCCTCGATCGTGAGCACGTACGCCTGACCCGGCGACTGGGAGACGGCCTGCCTAATGGCCTCTCTGGCGGCCTGCGCATTACCCATCCGCAGCAAGGCCTCCGCGCGGTGCGCGAGGGCCGGGCCGTGCTTCGGGCGGATGTCGAGGGCGCGGTCGATGGCGGTGAGCGCTTCCGCAAAACGCGCCTCGCGGGTGTACATCTCGGCGGTGGCCTCCGCGAAATCGTAGGCGAGCACCCGATCGTTCATCGCCAGTGCGGCACCCTGCTGGAAGGTGTTCTCGGCAGCGGTAAATTCGCGGAGCCGCGCGAGCGCCACGGCATTATATAAATACAGGCGAGCCTGGTTCGGGAAGAGCGTGAGGGCGTCCTCGGAGACGTCTAGGAGGCGTTTCGTGGCCCCCGTCACGGCCAGACTCCGGAGGTACTGCTCCCATACCACGTAGACGCCGGGGTCGAGGCCCACGGTACTCGCGAAGGCCTGGGCTGCCTCGGCGGGACGCCCGGCGGCCAGCAGCAGGTCCCCGTACACCGCGAAGGCCTTCGCCTGGTCGGGGTGGACCTCCGTGAGGCTTACCGCGAGCGGGAGCGCGCGATTGGCGAGGACCGTATCCCCGCGGTCGACGACCTCCTGGACGATCGGGATCAGTTGGAGGATTTTGTTGTCGATGCCGATCTTAGGGTCGGCGAACAGCGGCATCAGCCGCGCGAGGAAGTCCTCCTCGGCCTTGTTGAGCTTGCCCTGGCCAGCCAGTCCGAGCGCGGCGCGCTCGTCGTCCGGGAAGCGCTCGGCCATCCGCTGCCAGATCGACTGCGCGGCGCCCTCCTTGCCGGTGCGGCGGTAGAACTGCGCCAGCTCCTGGTAGTAGTCGGGATTGCGCGGGAAGGCGTCCATCAGCTCCTCGAGCGCCCGGATGGCGAGGTCGGCGTCGTTCATCGCCACCGCCAGCGTGAATCGCTGCTGCCCGAGGAGTGGCGTGAGGAGCCCGCCCTTGACGAGGTACTGCTGGAGGACCTTGAGGCCGGCGGCGGGCTTACCGGCCTGGGCGAGGGCCTGGCTCTGCGACAGGAGGAACTCCTCGCGGCGCGGGAGTGCGGCGAAGAGCTCACCGTAGACCTCGGCGGCGAGGGGGTGACGATCGCCCGCGGCGAGGGCCTCGGCGAGGGCCTGCGTGATGTAGGTATTCGCCGGATCGCTGCGGTGGGCCTGTTGGAACAGCTTGATGGCCTCGTCGGCTCGACCGGCCTGTTGGTGGAGTCGACCAGCGGAGTAGGCCGCGGCAGCGTTGTCTGGATCGTCGAGCAAAAGGGCCTGGTAGGCCTCGAGGGCAGCGCGGTCGTCGCCCTTGAGCGCGAGCCCGGCGGCCTCGATGAGCCTCGCCTCCGTCATCACCTGCGCCTCCGTCACCTGGCCGGGGCCCTGCGCGAGGCAGGGGTTGCGGGTGTGGGGCGAGAGCGCGGTCCCCGCGGCGAGCACCCAGGCGATAACGAGGCGTGACATCATTGCTACTGTTGGATCTCGGAATAGTCCCCTGCCGAAACGTCGGCTGGGGTCCCGAGGTATGTCGCGTTCGCGCCGATCATGGAGTCGGCCACGTTGGCGCCCGTCACCGTGGTCTTGTCCTGGATGATCGAGTTGCGGACCACACTTTCGACGATCGCGCTCCCGGCCCCGAGGCTTACGTAAGGTCCCACCACAGAGTTACTGATTTTTGCGCCGGGCCCGATGTAGCACGGCGCGATGAGCACGCTGTCCGTGATCTCGGCGCTCGGGTCGACGAGCGTCTCGGCGTCGGCCTTGAGCGTGAGCACGCGGGCGTGCGTGTGCACGACGGCCGTCTTGTTGCCGCAGTCGAGCCACTCCTCCACTTCGCCGGGGCGGAACTTCGTCCCCTTAGCCTTGAGGGCCTCGAGGGCATTGGTGAGCTGGTACTCGCCTTTGTCCATGATGTTGTTGTCGAGCAGGTACTGCAGCTCACGCTTCAGGTACTCGCCATCCTTGAAGTAGTAGATGCCGATGATAGCCAGGTCCGACACGAACGTCTGAGGCTTCTCCACGAAATCAGTAATCTGACCCGCGTCGTCGAGCTTCACCACACCGAAGGGCTTGGGGTCTTCCACGCTCTGCACCCAGATGGTGCCATCAACATTCGTGTCGAGGGTAAAATCAGCCTTGAACAGCGTGTCGGCGAAGGCCACCACCACGTGCCCGTCGAGGGCCGACTGGGCACACAGGATAGCGTGGGCCGTACCCAGGGCTTCATCCTGGTAGCATATGGTGCCCTTACCGCCCACCGATTCGGCAATCTTGATGAGGTCCTGCTCCACTTCCTTCCCGAAGCTGCGCCCGATGATGAAGGCCACTTCCTCCACCGGCTCGGCGCATACTTTGGCAATGTCTTCCACCAAGCGGTGCACAATGGGTTTGCCGGCAATCGGAATCAGGGGCTTGGGAACGGTGAGCGTGTGGGGGCGCATGCGCTTACCCATACCAGCCATCGGAACGATGATTTTCATGCTGAAAAGGTTTTTTAGTTATTGATTTTTAATTATGAATTTTGAATTGATAAATACGAAATATAAATCGGCAGTTGAGAGGAAAGCCCAAGTAGTACCAATTCAAAATTCATAATTAAAAATTCATAATTCAGGCGGAGCCTGTAGACCCGTAGCCTCCCGCGCCGCGGCTGGTTTCCGACAGTGCCTCGACCGGCTGCCAGGCTACCACTTCGTGGCGGGCCACAACGAGCTGGGCAATTCGCTCCCCGTCCTGAACCACAAACTCCTGGTCCGAGAGATTAACGAGCAGCACCTGCAACTCGCCACGATAATCGGCATCGATGGTGCCGGGGCTGTTGACGAGGCCGATGCCGTGCTTGTAGGCCAGCCCGCTACGGGGCCGCACCTGCATCTCATGGCCCACCGGAATTTCCAGAAAC
>JBGTKC010000046.1:0-57981 GCA_041744755.1 Saprospiraceae bacterium | reverse complement strand
CAAACCGGAAGAGGCAGGGTGGATGGAGGCCGTCAAGGCTTGCGGCCTGCTGATCGCCCGCCTTACCGCCCGACAGGCGGAGGTATTGAAGTCCTTCATCCACAGCCCCGCCATCGAGCAGTCCGGGATCAGCACCCAACTCGGTATTAGTCAGCAAGCGGTCTCGAAACACATGCGGGCCGGGTATATGAAGCAGATCGCGGGGATTGTCGCAGCCTTTGAATCGCACGCGGCGCTGCTTTAGACCGCTCAACCATTGTTTAACGGATTGGGGACTCCTGAGCGACTCGCCATTCGCCCGGGGGGAGCTCGCCTAGCCGGTGCTCTCCGATTTGCGTTCGTACTAGCCGCAGGACCGGCAATCCTACCGCCGCACACATCCTCCGCACCTGCCGATTTTTACCTTCCGTGATCACGAGTTCAAGCCAGGCGTCGGGCACCGTTTTGCGGAAGCGTATTGGCGGTTGCCTTTCGGCAAAACGGGGATCGGGTAGGATATCCACCGCGGCGGGGGCCGTCCGATAGCCGCGCTTGTCGATGCGGATGCTTACGCCGGAGCGCAGTTGCTGAAGTTGCTCTGCGGTCGGCGAGCCTTCGACTTGGACGGCGTAGTGTTTCGCCGTGTCGCTAGCAGGATCTGACAACCGCTTCACGAGACGTGGCTCGTCGCTTAATAGTAACAGACCCTCACTGTCGCGATCGAGTCGCCCCACGGCGTACACGCCTTTCGGCAAGTCGAACTCCGCAAGCGTGCGCTGGCCGGGGATCTCGGCGGTGAACTGGGAGAGGACGTTGAAGGGTTTGTGGAGGGCGATAAGCAAAACAGCGCTCTTAGGTCGAGGAACATAAGCGGTCAAATCATTTATTATCAGCGACTTACACGTTGAATCTGAAGTGCATCACATCCCCGTCCTGCACGACGTACTCCTTGCCTTCGACGCCCATCTTCCCTGCGGTCTTCACTGCCGCCTCCGACTTATAGGTCTCGTAATCCGCGTAGTGGATCACCTCGGCTCGAATGAAGCCGCGCTCGAAGTCGGAGTGGATGACTCCGGCGGCCCCCGGGGCCTTGGTCCCGCGGTCGATCGTCCAGGCGCGTACCTCCTTCTCGCCCGCGGTAAAGTAGGTGATCAGGTCGAGTAGCTTGTAGCAACTGAAAATGAGGCGGTTGACACCCGGCTCACTTAAACCCATCTCCTCGAGGAACATCGCGCGCTCCTCCTGGTCCTCGAGCTGGATGATCTCGGCCTCGATGTTGGCGCAGATCAGAATCACCTCCGCGGTCTCGTCGGCGACCGCGGCGCGAAAGGCCTCGGTGTGGGCGTTGCCCGTCGTGACCGAGTTCTCGTCGACGTTGCAGACGTACAGGATCGGCTTGGCTGTGAGGAGGTACAGCTCCTCCACGAACGCCCGCTCGGCCTCGTCCTGCGCGAAGCTGCGGGCCGGCTTGCTGTCGTTGAGGTGGGCCATGAGGCGCCTCCCGAGCTCCAGCAGGGCGATGTCCTCTTTCTTAGCGGCCTTGGCGGCCTTCTGGAGTCGGTCGAGGCGTTTCTCCATGGTCTCGATGTCCTTGAGGATCAGCTCCGTGTCGATGATCTCCTTGTCGCGCACCGGATCGACGCCCCCGTCGACGTGCACGACGTTGTCGTCCTCGAAACAGCGAACCACGTGGCAGATGGCATTCGTCTCCCGGATGTTGGCTAGGAATTGGTTACCGAGACCTTCGCCCTGGCTCGCGCCCTTGATGAGACCGGCGATGTCGACGATCTCGATGGCCGTCGGCACCACCGATTTCGGCTGCACCCATTCCGTAAGTTTGACGAGGCGTTCGTCGGGCACGCTGATCACGCCGACGTTCGGGTCCTTGGTCGCGAAGGGGTAATTCGCGGCGAGGGCTTTACCGGCGGTCAACGCATTGAAGAGGGTCGACTTGCCGACGTTCGGGAGTCCGACGATGCCACACTGGAGGGCCATGGGGTACGGGGTTTTGCGGCTTTCGCCAAAACCTGTCACACAAATAGCGCAAGTTTTGGCGAAAGCGGGCGCGAAAGTAGCGAAACGCCGCCGGCTACGCAGTCCGCCTGCGGCGGGACACGCCCCGGGCCGTATCTATGCTCAACCCAACCGCTGCACACGCCGCGCCCGTGAACCACCTCGCCCACGCCCACCTCTCCGGCCCCGACCCCGACCTCATCGCCGGCAACCTCTCGGCCGACTACCTCCGCAAGCGCGAGTGCCTCGAGCTGACCCTCGAGCTGCAGGACGGCGTGGCACTGCACCGCCACATTGACCACGTCACCGACAACCACCCCGCTATACGTAGTTGCTGGCGCCTCCTCCACGCCCGGCACGGCAAGTACGCCTCCGTGATCTTCGACATCTACGCCGACTACCTCCTCGCGACGCGCTGGCACCAGTTCAGCCCTGAAAGCCTACAGGCGGTGACGGAGCGCACGTACTCCGCCCTAAATCTGCGGGCTGAGAAGTTGCCGCCCGAACTCGCGGCGCGTTTCGGCCGCATGATCGCCTCCGACTGGCTGCGACAGTACGGCAGCTACGAGGGTCAGGCGTACGTCTTCGAGCGCTTCGGTCGACGTTTGTCGAGACCCGAGCTCCTCGTCGGCGTCATCGACACCCTTCGCGCCAACGAGCAAGTTTTCGCGAAAGCGTTCGACGATTTTTACCCCTTTATGCAAGCGGCGGCAACAACCTTCCGCATTACGCTCGGTGACAACGACAACCTTACCGCGGCTTAGCCCTCGAAGTGCAGACTCACCGTGAATACGCGACTCAGGACCTTGTCCAAGACCGAGCTCTGCTTCAGGCGATCGTCGAAGATCAACACGTTGCCGAGGCCGTGACTGAACTTTAGCTCCGGGGAGAAAATGAAGTACGGGAAGTAGAACTGCATCCCGGCGCCGACCTCGAGCTGAAAGTCGCTCGGCGAGAACTTCACCAGATCATCAGCGTCGCTAGTCTTCGAGTCGGACGCTACGTCGTAGCTGTACTTCACGCCCCCGAGGACGAACATCCGGATGTCCTTCCAGGGTTCGGATTTGTAACGGACCTGGACCGGGAACTCGGCGAAGACGCTCGAGATCTTGCGCTCGGGCAGTGTCGACGCCTCGGCCGTGTACTCGATCGAGCGTCCCGCGAATGCGAGTCCCGGCAGAAACCGCACGTCGATGTACTCTCCGACTTTGAGGTTCGAGACAATCTTCAGGTCTAGTCCGGGCTCTCGTTTAACCTTGATCCCCAGGACATCTTGCTCCGCCACGAATCGGTCGGAGTAGAAGAGCCGGTAGCTGGAGGTGTTGTAGCCGACGGTGATCCCGAAGTAGTAGTCCTTGTTCTGGTGCTCGCGGTAGTTGTAATTGCCGCGTTGCGGGGCTTGCGCCAAAACCGTCGACGCGCCTACTATGAGGCACGCGAGCACTAAGAAGTAGGGACGTGTGCGGTGTAGATCGTGCATATGCCGAGCGTAAGAACTTGCCAGCTGGGTTGCACGAAACCGGCTCGTTCAAGTAGTAAACCAAAATCCTTGCCATCCGGGAAGGCCTGCACGGACTCGTACAGATAGGCGTAGGCGCGGGGGTCGCTACTCCAGACGCGTCCGATCCAGGGCAAGACGCGGCCAAAGTACAGGTTGAACGCTTGCTTGATGGGAAACGTACGGAGGCGGCTAAATTCTAAGACGACGATCTTCCCCCCCGGGCGAATCACGCGGCACATCTCGCGGAGGCCTCCGACGGTGTCTTCGAAGTTGCGCACCCCGAACGCGACGGTGGCAGCGTCGAAAGTGTCGTCAGCGTGAGCGATGTGCTCCGAGGCCCCGACCTCCATATCGATGTGGTCGGAGAGTCCGGCCTCAACCACCTTCTTCCCGCCGATCGCTAGCATGTCCCGACTGATATCGATCCCGACCACGCTCGCGTCGGGGCGCTGCCGCACGATCTCGAGGGCGAGGTCGGCCGTGCCGGTGGCCATGTCCAACACCTTGAGTCCGTACTGCTCGGGTAGCAGCTCGACGGCCGTCCTGCGCCACCGCCGGTCGATCCCGAGACTCAACACGCGGTTGAGGACATCATAGTACGGGCTAATATTATCGAACATCCGTTCCACCTGCTCGCGCTTGCTGCTGCCTCCGGCGATATCGGTGTAGGGGGTAACGGGGGTAGACATAGGCGAGGACGTAGAGCGAGTGTTGGCGGTGTAGGTACAAGTCTCGCCCGGACGTAGTTGCGGGCTTCAGCTTGCGCCAAAACAATCGAAGAAGCAAAAATCCTCCCCTGGTCTAAGACCGGAGGAGGATCGAAACGGAAAACTTCTTCAAAAAAATCTTAGTACTTGACCACAGGTCGGATCACCACCTCCCCGGCCTCACTCACTACCGAAAGGTAGTAGGTGCCAGCGCTGAGGCTGCTGAGGTCGAGCGGCTTCGTGACGTCGAGCGTGCCCTTGAGCACGGTAGCGCCGTAGACGTTGGTGAGGGTGTATTGCGCCGCCACGTCCTCCTGGCCCATCAAAGCCTCTACGCCGAGTAGGTCCCGGACGGGGTTCGGGTAGGTCACCACTGAGAGCGACTGCTCCGCGGTGACGGCTGCCGGGCGGCCGTAGTTGACCTCCCCCTTCGCACTGAGGTGCACGACGCGGTAGACGGTTTTGCCGGAAGGCGCCCCGGCGTCCACGAATTCGTAGTCGGTCCAGGACCCGATGGCCCGCGCGACCATGGTGCCGACCTTGCGGTAGGCCCCCTCGTCGGCGGCGCGCTCGATGTTGAAGTAGGCCCCAGCCGGCAGGCTAAGGGCCGACCACTTGACCTTGTTACCACCCGGTACGCGAATCGCGCTCGTGCCACCCAGCTCGCCCGGCACCAGGAAGGGCAGGGTGTTGACTAGGAAGCTGTCGCGACCCACGCAGCCTTGCGTGTTCGTAATGGCGAGGTGGACGTAGCGGGAGTCGTTGGTCTTGGCGTAAGAGATGTCACGCACCACGCGTCCGGTAGCGGTTCGCGGGGTAGCGTCGGCGCCGAAGTTCCAGTTAAAGGTAACGGGGGCCGTGCTGTCGGCGGTGACGGTCATAACCTCGTTGAGACCGAGACTAATCTGCCCGTTGACGTAGGTGGCGCCGTTGCTGCCGGTCACGCTCGCGAACGTCACCCGAGGATTGGGTATCGCTTCCTTCGTGACGACGTTGGTTGTGCCGGTGAAGTCGGAGGCGCAGCTTCGGTCCCGTGAGAGGCGAACGTAGTGGCTCGTTACGGCGATGGAGCTGGGTTGGTAGGTTGAGCCGACCGCACCGGTGACCGTAGCCCAGGCAGGGTCGTTGGGGCCGCGGTACATCCCGCTCGTAGTGCTGCGCAACCACTGGTAGCGGACGCTGCCCGTGGCGGGACGCGCCGATCCGATGACGCTGGCCGTCTGCCCGACGCAGACCTGCTCGTCGCTAGCGATCTGACCCCCGTCCGCCACCGTCGTGCAGGCTTCGTGGAGCCCGAGGTCGAGGTCGGTGATGTCCGCCGTCGTCGAAGTAACGACGATATCGATGGAGCGCCTGGTAGTGGGATCAAAATCACTGTCCGCAGCGCGATCGCTGCCCTGCGCCTGCGGCGCGGCGATGAACTCGAACGCGACCGAGGAGGTCGACTGGTCGAAGCGCACGTAGTAGGTGTTGGGAATCACGTCGTTGAAGGCGTAGGCGCCGCTCTCGTTGGAGACCGTCGTGCTAACCACCGCGTTGTCCGAACTGCGGATCAGCTGCATGGTGACGCCCTGCACCGGGGCCTCGAAGGGGTCCTGGATGCCGTCGTGGTCCTCGTCGTACCAGACCATGTCACCGACCGTGATCACACTTGCCCTGGGGATAAAGCCGGCGTCGAGGTCGAGGTCGGCCACCCCGTGTGCCGTCACCTCGGCGCGCGCCAGCAAAAGGACCGGGTCCATGTCACTATCCTTCGTGTCGTCGTCGCCTTGATTGGCGGGGCTGAAGAGGTAGTCCTGAAAGCCCTGGAGCCGGAAGCGGATTACGTATTTTCCCATCGGTAAGCGATCGAACTTATAGGCTCCCCGCGCGTCGGAGGTCGTCGAGAAATCTACGGCGAAGCCGTTGAAGTCCTGACCCGAGAGCCGGATCTGGATTCCGGCAAGTCCCGGCTCCCCGGCGTCTTGGATGCCGTCGCCGTCGATATCCTCCCAGACGAAGTCCGAGATTTGGCTCGGCTCAACCAGAGTGGTGTCGTGGGTGCAGGAGCAGCCCTTGGCGTCCTTCACCGTGAGGCGGTAGTCGCCGCCCGCCAGACCGGTGATGGATTCGGCAGTGGCGGCCGTGGACCAGTCGTACGTATACGGAGCCGTGCCGCCACTGGCCTGCGCTCGGAGTCCGCCGTCCTTGGCGCCGTAAGTGCTGACGTGGAAGTAGCGAGGGAACGCGGTGGTCGGCAAGGCTTTGCAGGTGATGGGGTCTGGAGCCACGATGGTGTAGGTCTCGTCGGTGAAGCAGCCGGCGGCATCCGTGACCCTCACTTCGTACACTTTGGCCGCCAGACCGGTACGCGTGGCACTCGCGGACGGTGAGTCTTTCCAGACGTAGGTGTGCGGTGCCAAACCGCTGGTGGTCGTGAGGCGGATTGCGCCGTCGTCGACCCCCGGACAGGTGATCTGGTCCACCTCGCCGGTGGTAACCGGACCCGTAGAGAGTGTCCCGACCTTGAGGGCCGCCGTCTTCACACAGCCCCGGGCGTCCTCGAAGCTCACGGTGTAGGTGTCGGCCAGCAAGACTGTCGCCTTGGCGGAAGTCTGCCCGCGGGCGTCACTCCACAGAATCTTGTAAGGCGCAGTCCCGCCGACGATCTTAACCTCGGCCGAGCCGTCGTCCGAGCCTAAGCAGCTAGCCGGGGTCGTGAGGGTGTCGAGGGAGAGCAGGGTAGTGGCCTCGATCGTGGCCGTGGTAGTGAAGACGCAGCCGCCTCCGTCCGCCACATTGAGCGTGTACGTGCCAGCCGCCAGGTTTGATAGTGTTTGTTCGTTCGTCCTGCCTGCCGCTCCCCAGTTGAAGGTATATGGCGGGGTGCCGCCACTGATGTTGGCCGTGAGTGAGCCACCGTCTTCGAAGCACGCGGGTTGTACCGCAGTGATGGTCGCTGCCAAAGCATTGGGCTGGCTGAGGGTGATCTCTCCAACCTGTACACAGCCGGCGGCGTCGGTGACGGTCACTTCGTAGCGACCGGGCCCGACGTTACTGAGCTTGGCGCTTGTGGCGCCCGTATTCCAGCGGTAGGTGTACGGGGCAATACCGCCGCCGACGGTCGAGCGGACCTCGGCATTGGCGGCTCCGTTGCAAGTGACATCGTCGCCGTCGAGAGCGACGGTCACGGGTGCGATGACGACGAGATCGACGGTCACCCGAGCCACGCACCCATTAGCATCCGTGATCGAGATTGCATACGCACCGCCCGCGAGATTGCGGGCGGTATTGCCGTTGGATACCGCCGGCGACCAAGCGTAGGTAAATGGGGCGACGCCGCCGGTTTGTGCGACGTTGACGCTGCCATTGTTGATCCCGCACGTTGGCTGGGTCGCCGTCGCGGTACCAGCGAGTTTAGGGGGTGGGGCAATGGTCAACGCTTGAGTGGCACTGCACCCCTTGGCGTCTGTCACCGTCACAGAGTAAGTGCCAGCTGCGAGTCCGGAGAGGTTAGCCGTGGTCGGGCCGTGAGCCCATACGTAGGTATACGGCATGGTGCCTCCGAGCACGTTGCTGGCCACAGTGGCGTCGTTATTGAAGTCACAGTTGTCGACCGTGGGCGCGAGCGTCACCGTCAAGGGTGCGGGTGCGCCCACGATAATATCCTCGGTGTACTCACAGCCGGCGCCGTCGGTGACGATCACCACGTAAGCCCCCGCCGCAAGATTGGTGCGGGAAGCAGGCGCGGTGGCGATATCGGCCCATCTGAGAGTCACTGGGGCGACCGCCGTGAGCACGGTCACCGTGATGCTCCCGTCGCTGTCGCCGGCGCAAGAGACGTCCTTGACGTTGGCCTTTATGGCCGGAAGCGGATTCGCCGCGATGGTGATAACGTTAGACCACGCTCCCGGAACGGGACACTTGTCTCTCTGGGCCACACGGACGTAGCTCGTCGGCTGGCTGATGGCACTCGGGTCGAAGTACGGCGTGGTTTCTGAACTGGCGACCGACCACTCAGGGCTCCCTGGCTGGTACGTGGTCGAGGTATTGGATTGGTACCAGGTGTACACCAGACTGTTCGTACCTCCGGTAGCCGGGGCTAGGTTAGTGATCACGCTCGGGTCATACGGCACGCCGCAGCTTGTCTGCGCTCCCCCGATACGGCCGCCGTCGGTGACGTTCTCGCAGCAGTCGATGAGGACGGTGACGAAGTTGGTCTCCCCAGCCCACTTCTCACATCCGGCGCGCCGAGAGCAGCGCATGTAGTAGGTGGTCTTCGTGACGGCGGCGGGCGTGTATTCCGAGCCCGAGCTGCCGGGAATAATCGTCCAGCTCACGGGCTGTCCGCTCGCGGGATTGGTGGTGGTCTTCATCCACAGAAACTCGAGTGCGCCACTCCCGCCCGTGGGCAGGGCGACGTTGGTAAGCTTCGGGACTTGGAAGAGGGGATCGGCGCAACCGCGGACGCTCCCGGCGATCTGTCCGCCCTCGATCGTATTGTCGCACGCGTAGAAGGCTCCCGATGCGCCACTGCCATCGTCGGGGGCGTAGGTCCACCCCGCGCGGGCCGCCGCGTGGGCGACGGAGCCCGCGCCTGCGAAGAGGCTGAGGCCCAACGAGAATATCGGCAGCCACAACTGGGCGAGCCTATCGAGTGTAAATCTTCTCATCCTGAAGGTGTGTTTTCCCGAGGACATCAGCCCGGCCATTTAGCGGCTACTTAATCCTCTCACACCGACGTCGGAAAATGATGCCAGTCGTTTCGGGAAACGGTCTGGAACGCCCCGGGAACGGACAGTCTAGACGAGAGATCGGCAACAGACGGCTATGCGTCAAATAGATATACATGGAGCTATTATAGCATCTCATCATGTATTTAATTTATCCTAATCTCTACCGCGATCACGGTACTCGCCATGCTCCGACAGGGCGAGCAGACATTGGTGCAACTCCGTGACCTGTGGGAGCAGTAGTCGACTGCCGTCGTTCACTATGAAGAAGGCGTCAAAGCCTAGCCTTTCTTCGTCCGTGATCTGTGCGTCCATACGGGCGAGGACCGCCAGCTCATCGGCGTGATCGCGGCGCATGGCTCTAGCCAATCGTTCGACCCTGGGCGCGTGCACCACCACAACGACGTCGAATTCGCGGTAGGCTCCTGTCTCGAGTAACAGGGCTGACTCGTAAATCGTGTACGGCACCAGGTCACGGCTCTCGTGCCAGCGTTTGGCGGATGCACCGACCGCGGGATGCACAATTGCATTCACCGCTCGCAACAGATCTTCGTCGGCGAACAGCCGTGCTCCGAGGGCCCGGCGATCGAGAGAGCCATCCGCCAGGTAAGCCCCGGATCCAAGCAGGGTCTCGAGCCGGTCGCGCGTCTGCCCCGGCGCCTCCATGATCCCGCGGGCCATCTGGTCGGCGAACGCCACGGGCGCGCCGCAGACCTCCAACATCGCGGCTACCAGCGTCTTCCCACTCGCGATCCCTCCCGTCAGGCCGACGCGCAGCCCGCCGGCTTGCTTTACATTGCCCACGTGGCAAAGCTGCGGACAAATCACGGAAGCGGGCGGAGTGGGGGGCGTTTTGGCGCAAGCCTTCGACCTGCGTTCATCCTCGGGGCACTCCTGCTGCTCGTCCTTTACCTCGTCTTCGATCGGCCCGCCCTACCGGAGGCGGTGGCTCCCGCACCTGTCGAAGTGCGCCTCTACCTACCCGTCGGTCCCAGCAGCCAAGTCATCGACCACCGACTCTTCTCGCTCGGGTACGACAACGACTGGGAGCAGGCACGGTGGGTGGCGCACCACCTGTCCGCGGCCGAGGTGAGGGCCAAGGGACTGCCGCGCTCTAACGACTTCCGCCTCGACCCCGCGGTGCGCGACCGCAGTGCCGACGGGCGCGACTACCGCAGCAGCGGCTACACCCGGGGGCACCTCGTGCCTTCGGGCGACCTCAATTACGATGCCCTAGGCATGAGCGAGAGCTTTCTGTACAGCAACATCAGCCCGCAGCTCGCCGAGTATAATGGGGGCGTCTGGCGCGAGCTAGAAGAATCGGTGCGGGAGTGGACCGTGGGACACGGGGAGCTATACATTGTGACCGGACCCATTGTCGGGCTTAATCCCGTACGCATTGGCGCCAATCGCGTCGCAGTCCCGAGTGCCTTCTACAAGGCGTTATTGACGCCCAAAGGTGACGCAATCGCGTTCGTGATCCCTCACGAACTGCAGACTGCCTCCCTGACGGCTTTCGCCAAAACCATCGACGAGGTAGAAGAGATCACCGGCTTGGATCTCTTCCCCGAACTCAGCACGCTGGCCACGCCGGAGAACGAAGCCGCCTTTGACTTAAAACACTGGCCCCTCAGCGAGCGGCGCTACCGCCAACGGTTGGGGCAGTGGAACCACCCCGCAAACTGACGCACATGACCCCGAACGAATTCCGCGACGACATTGAGAAGGCCTACACCTTTTCCGGACCGAGCTTCGTGCTGGGGACCGGGATGTTCGACCGGGAGGCCCTGCCGCTCCTCCCGGTCCGTATGCCCTTGGCGACTTTCACTCGACACGGCCTGATCGCCGGTGCGACGGGCACCGGGAAGACGAAGACCCTGCAGATCGTCGCGGAGCAGCTTAGCCGCGCCGGCGTGTCCTCGCTGTTAATGGACGTGAAAGGTGACCTCAGCGGCCTGGCCGCTCCCGGCCAGGACAACCCAAAGATTAAGGCTCGTCACGACAAAATCGGAGAGCCTTACGAACCCTTCGCTAGCCCCGTGGAGCTGCTCAGCCTCACCGGGGACTCGGGTGTGCGCCTCCGGGCCACCGTGACGGAGTTTGGTCCGGTGCTGTTCTCGAAGGTGCTAGGCCTCAACGATACACAGGGTGGGGTAGCGGCGCTGGTGTTTAAATACGCAGACACGCACGGGATACCCGTCGTCGACCTCACCGATTTCAAGCGCCTATTACAGTACCTCACCGACGAGGGTAAGGACGAGATCAAGGCGGACTACGGGACCATCAGCACAGCAAGCACCGGCGCGATCGTGCGAAAGATCGTCGAGCTCGAGGGCCAAGGCGCCGAGGAATTCTTCGGCGAGCCGAGTTTCGATGTCGGGGATCTCATCCGCCGCGACGCCCAGGGTCACGGCATCTGCAGCATCCTGCGCCTCACGGACATGCAGGATCGACCGAAGCTCTTCAGTAGTTTTATGCTTCAGCTCCTGGCGGAGATCTACGCGACGATGCCCGAGCTGGGTGACGTCGACCGCCCGCAGCTCGTCATCTTCATCGACGAGGCCCACCTCGTGTTCGAGGAGGCTAGCGCTGCTCTCTTGAGTCAGCTCGAGTCGATCATTAAGCTGATCCGCTCGAAGGGGATCGGGATTGTGTTCATTACGCAAAACCCCGCCGACGTGCCGGAGGACATCCTCGGACAGCTGGGTTTCAAGCTCCAGCACGCGTTGCGGGCCTTCACGGCGAAGGACCGCAAGTCGATTAAGCTAGCAGCCGAAAACTTCCCGATCACCCCATATTACAAAGTGCCGGATCTCCTCACCGAGATGGGGATCGGCGAGTGTCTCGTGTCCGTACTCGACGAGAAGGGGCGACCGACGGCGCTCGTCCACACCTTGCTCCGAGCGCCAGCCTCCCGCATGGATGTCCTCACCCGTCAGGAGATCGACCTACTCACCCGGCGGAGCCAACTTGTGGAGAAGTACGCCGAGCCCATCGACCGCGAGAGCGCCAAGGAGATACTCGCCGCCAGACTGGCGCACGCAACCGAGGCCGATAAAAAGGGAGCGCTTGGGGCACAGCGCGACAAGGCTACTAGCTCGACATCGGCGCCGCGCAAGACGCGCGCCGATAAATCGACAATGGAAAAAGTGTTTGAGTCGACCACGACACGTCAGATCGGACGCACCGTGGCCCGCGAGTTGACCCGCGGCCTCCTCGGTGTGCTCGGGTTAAAGAGTACCACGCGCCGCAGCAAGAGCAGCTGGTTCTAGGACCAAACGTGTCCAGGCGGCAGCGAGATCGGGGCTTAGACGACTCCCGCTGCGCGGAACGGAGAAGCGATGAGTAAACAGGAGTGACTACCCGGTTTGCCCTAGCATCAATCTCGCACCAACAAAGCTCCATCTGTAGGTAGTGCAGCTACCGTTGGTGTAGAAAATCTTTCCACGCCTGTTTGCGGTACACGCCTTCCCCGAAGTACTGGACTATCTTACTGAATTCTTCGGCTGGATGATACCCGGGCACAGCCTGGATCACTTCGGAATCCTCGTTCAAAAACACCACAGACGGGTAGCTGATCTTGCCGTTCAGAAGCTCGCGTGCCAGGGCGTGCGTCGGGCGTCTGCCGGTCGATTCTAGTGCAAAGATTTTGCCGCGGAATGTGAGGTCTCCCGACCGCTCGGCGTTCAATTTAACGGCGTAGAATTTGTCCTGAATCTCGGCGGCGATCGCTGGATCACTAAAGGTCCGCCGGTCCATCTCCTTGCACCACCCGCACCAGTCGGTGTAGACGTCGACCATAATCGGCTTGGGAGATATGGCCTGCTTGGCCATCGCCTGCTCCCAGGTAAGCCACTCGACCTGGGCATCGGCGGTGACGGAGAGGAGCAACAAGGCGAGGGGCAACAGGAGTAGCCTGAGGAAGGAAGTACGTGTGCTTGGCTTGCTCATGTCGCTCACTAAAGCGTGTTGCCGAGGGCCTAAGGTGTTCCTCCTCGCCGCCTTTATGGCAGTTTTAACGCTGTTACCTGGCCGACTTACTAAAGACCCTCAGGTAGTCAACACCCACCTGGTAACTTTCCAAAAGCTCGCCTTGTGGTCGGTAGGCAGGCACAGGCATGCCTGCACCGTTGGACAATCGCCCGGGGCTACTCCACTCTCGGTACTCGTCCCAGAGTCCCGCTTCCGCGAAAACCCGCGTGGTGCTAGGGCCGCCCTCGACCAATAGTCGTCCCACCCGATGTGCGGCGAGTGCCCTGAGGAGGGAGGGTAGGGCATCACCTGTGTCGAGTAAGATTTGTTTCACATCAGCATCCTCATCCGCCGGGTGAGCAGGTTTTGCGGAAGCGAGGAAAATCCTGCGATTCAGGGGGGGATCTCGCGCAAAGTGAGCAGCAACCCGTTTTGGCGAAAGCCGTCCGGACGGATCGTATATCACCACATCGGGATCCTTGCCGGCGACCAAGCGGGTCGTCAGCGATGGCCCGTCGATCGTGAAAGTGCGCGACCCTACGAGAATCGCGTCGTGCTCCGCGCGCCAGCGATGGGAGATCACGTTGGCCATGACCGAAGTAATCGCCACCGCCGAGGTGCTGCGGCCGACGTATCCGTCGGCGCTGATGGCTTGCTTAAGGACAACGTAAGGGCGGCCCAGGCTCGCGAACACATTGCGCGGACGGGCCACCTCAAAGGCGGTGGCCTGGCCCAGCCCAAACTCGACTACAGCCCCTCCCATTCTCAGATTCCGGAGACCATTCCCACACACACCGGGGGTAAAATCGAGCGCCGCGACCACCACACGTCCGACGCCCTCGCGGAGTAGTCTTTCCGCGCACGGCGGCGTCCGACCGTAGATGCTACACGGTTCGAGGCTGACGTACATAGTCGAGTCCGGAAGTCGCGACCTTTGGACCGGCGAAAGACGTGCGAGGGCGTCGACCTCGGCATGCGGTCCCCCGTCCCGACGATAAAGTCCCTCACTTACGATTTGGCCTCCGAGGGCGAGGACTGCACCTACCTGAGGGTTGGGGCTCGTCTCGCCGATACACGTGGTGGCGAGGTAGACGGCCCGACGGATGCAGTCTCGATCGAAGAGCGGGGAGGGGGTTGGGGACATGTCGGTGGAACTACCACAAGTATCTGAACATAAGTTTAGCGGAGTCAAAATTTATCTTTTGCAAAGTGCTACCTTACAGCCGACCCCGTGAGCTCCTTACTGAGTTAAAACCCCCAAATTTTGAAATCGCTTCTCCTTAAAAACTCCGATCTCACGGCCAAGGTCGAAGACCACGTCTACCATTGGCTGGCAACCGACCCCGAGTTGGCCGACGGGAGGTTCATCGACAACCTCCGCGTGCATAGCAGCGGCTGCGCCGTTTACCAGCGCACCAGCCGGGTGGAGAAAGGGCGATACGATACGGCCACAATCTACCTCCACAAGCACATCGCCGAGAAGTACCTGTCGCAGCACAAGACCGAGGGCCGGAATGTGGTTGGCGCTTTGAACGGCGACAAGCTCGACTGCCGGCTCGAAAACCTCGTATACCGTTCGCGGAGCGTCGCGAGCCGTAAGCGCCGGACGAGCAACAAGGTCGGATTTACGGGCGTCTACCAGGAGAACAATCGCTACCGAGCCGTGATCTCTATCGACGGTCAGAGTAATCACCTCGGGATGTTCAGCACCGCCGAGGAAGCCGCAGCGGCTTACAATCGCCGTTCGTGGGAGGCTTTCCGTGAAAATGGCAAACTTAACGACATCGACGAAGGCCTTTGGATGCCGAAACCGAACAAGCCAGCTACCCTCAGGCGGACCAACGGCTAGAGCCATGAGCCGCCCCCTCCCCGCCGCTCGCCGTACGCTCGTCCCTAAAGTTGACGATTAGACCAGAGGCGGAGCCACATCTTTGCGGCTATGACCCCAAATACGCTCCTCCTAGACGTACTTGCCGGGCGTCCCGTCGACAGGACCCCGGTGTGGCTCATGCGGCAGGCCGGTCGTATCTTACCGGAGTACCGACAACTGCGGGCTAGCCTGCGGGACTTCAAGGAGTTAGTCGAGAGCCCGGCGGCGGCCGCGGAGGCGACTCTACAACCGGTAGATCACCTCGGCGTGGACGCGGCGATCGTCTTTAGCGACATCCTCACGGTCCCGGAAGGTCTGGGACTCCTGTACGAGATGGTTCCTGGATTCGGGCCACGCTTCCCGAAGGTGATCGAGCGGCCGAGCGACATCTTGGAGCTACGTAGCGCGCAGGAGGCTGCCGACCAATTGGAGTATGTCTACGGCGCCGTGGCGGAGAGCAGGAAGCGCCTGGCCGGGCGAGTTCCCTTGATTGGCTTCGCGGGAGCCCCTTGGACCATCTTCTGCTATATGATCGAGGGCCAGGGCTCGAAGACGTTTTCGAAGGCGCGCAAGTGGCTGCGTCAGTACCCGCACGAGAGCGCCGCGCTGCTCGAGCGCATCGCCGAGACGACTTCCATCTACCTTTACCGCCAGATCGACGCGGGCGCGCAGGTCGTGCAGCTGTTCGACTCCTGGGCGGGGGTTCTCTCGGAGGACCTCTACCGTGAGTTCGCACTGCCGGCGAGCATCGCGGCGCTGTCACCCCTCGGCCAGACCGGCGTGCCGCGGATCCACTTCGCCAAAGGTATCGGCGGCCACACCCTGGAGACCTGCGGGGTCGAAGCCTATGGCGTGGACTGGACCACGTCGGCCAGGCGCGCCCGGGCGGCTTACGGGCCGGGGGTCGTGCTGCAGGGCAACCTAGACCCCAGCGCGCTGTACGGCACGCCAGAGTCCGTCGGGAGGCTAACGACGCAAATGCTTTACGATTTCGGCCCTAACCACATCGCGAACCTCGGTCACGGCGTGTATCCAGACACCGAGTTAGACTCCGTAAAGGCCTTTATCGCGGCTGTCAAAGCGCACCGCCCTGAGCCAATTGTCTGCGCGTAAGCCGGCTAGCTTTGCGAGGTCGCGTCCGCACCAGCCGAAAGTCGGCTTTCGCCAAAACCCGCCGCCGATCGCGCAATGTCCTTTCCGGATCAATCACACAATATGAGCACGAATACAAGTGGCCTCGGATGGTTCAAGCGACTGCGTGACGGCATCCAGACGGCGACCCAGCACAAGCGCGAGGCGCCCGACGGGCTGTGGTACAAGTGCGTCAACTGTGGGGAGACCTCCACGATGCGGGACCTCTCCGACAACTTCTACAAGTGTCCGAAGTGCAACCACCACGTCCGCATCGGGAGTCTCGACTATTTCGAGCTCATCTTCGGCGGGGATTACGTGCCGCACTTCGACAATCTCCAGTCGGTGGACTACCTCGGGTTCGCGGACCTGAAGTCTTACGAGGACCGGCTCACGTCCGCCCAACGAGCCACGCAGTTGCAGGACGCGCTCCAGGTGGGCAGCGGGACCGTGGACGACTACCCGCTCGTCGTGGCGGCGATGGACTTTAGTTTTATCGGTGGGTCGATGGGGAGCGTGGTCGGTGAGAAGATCAGTCGCGCCGTGGATCTTTGCCTAGAGCAGCACGCCCCCCTCATGATTATCTCACGTAGCGGCGGAGCCCGCATGATGGAGTCGGCATTTTCGCTCATGCAGATGGCGAAGACCTCCGCTAAGCTGAGCATGCTCGCCAAGGCGGGTATTCCCTACTTGAGCTTAATGACCGACCCGACCACCGGGGGCGTGACGGCGAGTTTCGCCATGCTCGGCGACCTCAACCTGGCGGAGCCGGGGGCCCTCATCGGATTCGCGGGACCGCGCGTGGTCAAGGAGACGATCAAGCGAGAGCTGCCGGAAGGTTTTCAGCGCGCCGAGTTCCTGCTGGAGAGTGGGTTCCTCGATTTCATCTTGGACCGCAAAGACCTCCGCAGTACGCTGGCGAACCTCCTCAAGCTGTTCGCCAACAATCCTGTGGCTGCGGAAGTGGGCTGACTCGGCTCTTGGGCCTCCATTGACGTTTCGAGGTCAATGCGCGCCGCGGGCACGGCGTTTCGTGTTGCCCGCATCCGCTACCTAATGTATTGACTACCGTTCATTATGATAAAAGTATTAATCCTCTTACTCGCCACCCTGTCTACGGTTTTGGCGAAAGCCCAAGGCTACTGGCAGCAACGCGCCGACTACGTCATCCGGGCGGCGTTGGACCCTTCAAAACATCAGTACACCGGCGAGGAGACGATCGCCTACACGAATAACAGCCCCGACACGCTGGTTCAGCTTTTCTTCCACCTGTTCCCGAACGCCTTCCGACCCGGGAGCATGATGGACATCCGGAGTCGCACCATCGCAGACCCCGACCGGCGAGTCGGGGAGAGGATCTCGAAGCTAAGCAGCGAAGAAGAAGGCTATTTGCACATCGGCAGCCTCAAGGTCGGCGGGACGTCGCTCGCGGTCGACGAGCAGGAAACGATCGCTCAGGTGCGTCTCGCCACCCCGATCCTACCCGGGCAGACGGTGCAGATGGCACTTACCTTCTCGGGGCAAGTCCCCATCCAGATACGGCGCAGCGGTCGCGACAACGCCGAGGGCATCGACTACTCCATGCCTCAGTGGTACCCGAAACTCGCGGAGTACGATCCCGACGGATGGCACCCGAATCCTTACGTCGGTCGAGAATTTTACGGAGTCTGGGGCGACTTTGACGTCACCGTCGGAATGCCGGCAAACTATGTATTCGCCGGTACGGGCTACGAGGCTGATGCCAAAACTCCCAACAATGATGCCTTCTTCGCTCGGCGGCAGGGCGCTCGCGGGCAGACAAAGCTCGCGTTACACCGCCGCCTGGCGCCAATGGTGCACGATTTCGCGTGGGCGGCCGACAGGGACTTCGTCCGGCGTTCGCTCGAACGCGAGGACGGAATCACTCTCGAGGCGGTGTACGTGCCCGGCGAGAAGACCACCGAATACTGGGAGAGGCTATTGCCGATCATGGACGAGGCGATGAGCTACGCCAACGCACACTTCGGCCGCTACCCTTACGAGAAATACGCCTTCGTACAGGGTGGCGACGGCGGCATGGAGTACGCGATGATGACCATGATCACCGGGGAGCGCTCGCTCGGGAGCCTGGTCGGGGTCTCCGTGCACGAGATGATGCACAGTTGGTACCAGTTCGTGCTCGCCACCAATGAGAGCTTGTACCCGTGGATGGACGAAGGCTTTACGAGCTACGCCTCGGCGGAGATCATGGAGCACCTTGTGACCGAGGGCTTTATACCCGGAGCGGAGCCGGAGGGAAACCCCCATGCCGGCACCGTGACGGGCTACGCGCGCTTCGCGAACACAGGTCGCGCAGAGCCACTCAGCACCCACGCCGACCACTACACCACCAACGCCGCGTACGGTGTGGGTAGCTATTCAAAAGGCGAGCTCTTTCTTTATCAGCTCAAGACCGTCATCGGGGCCGAATCGTTTGAGCGCGGGATGCTTCGCTACTTCTACACCTGGAAAATGCGCCACCCGACGGGGCACGATTTCCTGCGGATCATGGAACGTGAGAGCGGGCAGGTGCTCGACTGGTACTACGAGTACATGGTCAATACGACCTCCCAGATCGACTACGCCGTTTCGGGCGTGGCCGCGGCCGGGCGCGGTCGAAGTGCCATTTCTTTGGAGAAGATCGGCGCGATGCCTTTCCCGCTGACGGTGACCGTAACGTCGATCGCCGGCGATCAGCACGTATTCCTTATACCGGTGGACCTCCAACGCGGTCATGCGCCCGTTGCACAGGGAACGCAACTTGCGCAAGCGTGGCCTTGGACCGATCCCAGCTACGTACTCGACGTCGATCTGCCGGTGGCGTCAATAGCCTCAGTTGAAATAAATGTTGGTCTGGATCACAGCGAATCTGACGCCTCGAACGATAGATATCCCAAGGCAAGCGCTGAGTGAGCCCCGCCCAGCTACCCCCCCAGCATGCGCATCCTCCAAGTCTGTAAGAAGTTTCCGTACCCAATCATGGACGGGGAGGCGGTGGCCGTGCGAGCGCTGGCCCTCGGGCTTAAGGAAGCCGGGTGCACGGTAGATCTGCTGTCGTTCAACACCAGCAAACACCGCGTCGACGATCCCGAGGCGTCGGATCTGCCGCATTACGAGCACATCACGAGCTCTGATCTCGATAATGACGTAATCTGGTGGAAGGTAGGCCTGAGCCTCGCGCAGCCTGGGAGCTACCACGTCACGCGCTTCGAGTGCGAACGGTTCAGGGCGAAGCTCCGTGGCCTGCTGACGCGTCACGAGTACGACGCGATCATCCTCGAGACGGCTATCCTCGCGACCTACATCCCGGTGATTCGGGAGTTGAGTGAGGCGGTAGTGATGTTGCGAGCCCACAACGTCGAGCACGAGATCTGGGACCGGCTCGCGCAGCGGGGGCGGTTCTACCTGCGTCCACTTTACCGAGCGCTCGCGCAGCGGCTCAAGACCTTCGAGCGCCTCTGGATCCCGCAGGCCGACCTGCTGGTGCCGATCACGCGCCGTGATGAACTCACGATCAAGACAGAGCTAGGCTACATCGGCGCGTCTCACGTCGTACCGGTGGGCTACGACCACCCGAGACTCGATGCGGGAGCGCCGCCGCTCCACCTCCTGCCGTTCGCGATCAGTTTCATCGGCTCCCTCGATTGGGAACCCAATCTCGAGGGACTTTGGTGGTTCTTAAATGGCATATGGCCAGGGCTCCACCGCGCCTTCCCCGACCTTACCTTCCACATTGCCGGCCGCAAAACCCCTCCCGAGATCTGGCGATTGTCACTCCCCGGCGTCACTGTCCACGGGGAGGTCCCGAATAGCGCTGAATTTCTTACGCGCTACCCGATGATGGTGGCCCCGATCCTGAGCGGGAGTGGGACCAGGGTCAAGATCCTCGACGCCATGGCTACGGGGCGAGTGGTGCTCACGACGCAGATGGGCCTGGAGGGCATCGACGCCGTCGACCGGGCAGAGGTCTTGGTGTGTAACACCGCGGCCGAATTCATCGCCCAACTGATGTACCTCCGCGACGACCCCATGCACGCCGAGGCGATGAGCCGAGCTGCCCGTCGGCTCATCGCCTCGCACTTCGATGGCGCGAGGATAGGGTTCGGTTTGGCTTCCCAGGTCCGAGACCTCCGGATGCGCCGTGCAGCCCTGGCGCGAATCGAGTCGTGATGCCCAGGCGAGCGCCGGCGTACTTTCGCGCCATGCAGTCCTCAACCGCGCCCGCCGCCACCGGCCTAGCCACCATCGAAGAAGCCATCGAAGAGCTGAAGGCCGGCAGGGTGATCATTGTCGTCGACGACGAGGACCGCGAGAACGAAGGCGATTTCGTGAGCTGCGCGGCGACGATTACCCCGGAGATCGTCAACTTCATGGCGACTCACGCGCGCGGCCTGATCTGCGCGCCGCTGGAGGAGTCACTGGCGGATAAATTCGGGCTTCGCCCGATGGTTCCCGAGAACACTGAGTTGCACGAGACCGCGTTCACGATTTCGATCGACCTGATCGGGCACGGCTGCACCACCGGGATCAGCGCCTACGATCGCGCGACCTGCCTGCGGGCACTCACGTCGCTCGATACCAAGGCCTCGGATTTCGCCCGCCCCGGTCACATCTTCCCGCTGCGGGCGAAGCGTGGGGGAGTTCTGCGCCGCACTGGTCACACCGAAGCCTCCGTCGACCTCGCGCGCCTCGCTGGCCTTCCGCCGGTCGGGGTCGTGGTCGAGATCATGAACGAGGATGGGTCGATGGCGCGCATGCCGGAGCTCTTGGCCATCGCCGAGCGCTTCCAGCTTAAGATGATTGCTATTAACGACTTGGTTGCCTACCGGATGAAGACCGAACGCCTCGTCCGCAGGGAGGTGAGCTTCCCGCTCCCTACTCGCTACGGGAGGTTCGTCCTTCACGCGTTTACCCAACTAACTAACCAGGACGTTCACCTCGCGCTCACGCTCGGGGACTGGTCTAAAGACGACGAGGTCCTCGTCCGCGTCCAGAGCGCCTACGGGGCCGAAGATTTGCTAGGAGTGCTGATGGCCGACCAGAACAATCAGCTACAACGCAGTCTCGCCACCATCGCCGAAGAAGGACAGGGCGTCCTATTATTGATGCGACACGGAGAGAAGTCAGCCGATCTGCTGACTATGCTCAAGGGCATGGCAGAGCAACGCCACGCGCACGCCGCCGACGAGGACAACATGGAGCAGCGCGATTTTGGGATCGGGGCACAGATCTTACGCGAGCTCGGTCTGAGTAAGGTTCGTCTGCTAAGCAACAGCACCAAACGCCGCGTCGCGATTGACGGTTACGGGCTGGAGGTCGTGGAGACCGTAAAGTTCTAAAGGCGCCGAAAGCGTGCCTCCTCATTACGAAATCTCGACCACCAATGCTCCGCCGGGGAGATCGGCGAGGGTCCACCGCTCCGAGGCGACCAGCGGGAAGGTCAAAAACTCGGGCAGATCAGCGATTCATTTTCATAATTGCCTAAGAAAGCGAGCGAGATCTCGAGCGCGCCCCGGCCGCGGTTGCCGGCGCTAAACTTGCTGATCCCGAGATCGTAGCTGGTGCCGAGCAGGACACCTTTGTACTCGATCCCGACGAGTGCCACGGCTGCATCTGCGCCGAAGCCGTCCACATTGCGTACGCCACGTATCCAGCCACCCACGTGCAGCGCGGTCGTGCCGTAGTCGTCGAAGGCAAACCGCACATTGCTGCCGGCGAGCGCCTCGAGGCTTTGGCCCTGGGCTTGCGCCAAAACGCGCGGCAGAATCTTGGTCGAGCCGTTGATCGGCAACTGCCCGGCGACGTGTACGGTATACTTCCGGAACAGAGGTTCGGCGGGCAGGGTCTCGTCGTCGCGGCCGTAGAAACTGAGATTGGGCTGGTTGACGTGATGGACCGCGGCCCCGGCGAAGATCCCCGGTCGGTCGCGCGGGGCGTAGCTGTAGTTGATCCCGACGTTCAGATCTAGGTAGGTGATATTGTTGGTCGGCAACTGTTCGCGGGTGTTGTCGAAGTAGCCGATGTCGCCGTTGGGCCGGATCGAGAACTCGTCCTGCCAGGTGAGGTTGCCGTAGTTGACGTTGCGCTGCCCGATCCCGAACCCGAAGCCCCCGCTCAGCACTTGGTTGGTTCGCTTGTCGAGCATTTTGTGGTAGCCGCCGCTCACCATGACCTGATTCGTAGTGAAGTCGTACTCGCGGACTTTGTCATTCAAGAACACCACCCCGAGCGCCGCGGCGTCCCCGCTCTCGCGCCCTCCCGACTTTAATGGGAAACGAAAATCTAGTGACGCAGAGCTGGTCACGAAGGGACTCGGCAGCAGGCCGCGCCACTGGTCCCGGTAGTTGATCGAAGCCCGGAGCTGTCCGTCGAATCCCCCAGTCAAGGCCGGATTAAGGGTCAGCGGACTGGCGTAAAACTGTGACATGTGCACGTCCTGCGCGCCCGCCACACAGACGAGCCCAACGCAGAGCAGCAGGACGGAAGATAGACGGTGGGGTAGTGGCATCAAAGCGCTCTGACGATGTCGTAATTTGTGAGGATCTGCAGTCCGCCGCTGCGCTCGCGCGCGATGACGGCCGGGACCTCCCGACTGATGTAGCGGGACAGTTTCGACAGTGGGTCGCCGGCGTCGACGATGGGGAAGGGCTTTCCCATCACCTCGGCTACCTGCTTATTCGCGTTGTCCAGCGGGTTATTGAGGATGAACGTAAGGACCGCGCTCTCCGTTACACTTCCCACCATTTCTTCGCCGTCGAACACGGGCAGCTGACTCAACTCGCGATCTTTCATCAAGGTAAACACTTCCCGCACGAGTGTCGTCGGCGAGACGGTCACGAACTCCTTGTCGGCTTTGCGCTGGAGGACGTCCTGCACCCTTACCTCAGAGTCTAGCCACCCGCGCTCCCGCATCCAGTCGTCGTTGTAAAGCTTACCGATGTAGCGCGAGCCGTGATCGTGAAAGATGACCACCACGACGTCCCCCTCCTCGAAGCGGTCGGCCATCTGCACGAGCCCTGCCACGGCTGAGCCGCAGCTATACCCCTGCAGCAGACCCTCCTCGCGGGCGAGCCGACGCGTCATCACCGCGCCGTCCTTGTCGCTCACCTTCTCGAAGTGGTCGATCAGGTCGAAGTCGACGTTTTTCGGTAGAATGTCCTCGCCGATGCCCTCGGTCACGTACGGGTAGATCTCCTTCTCGTCAAAGATCCCGGTCTCCTTGTATTTCTTGAAAACCGAGCCGTAGGTGTCGATCCCGAGGACCTGGATGTCGGGGTTCTGTTCCTTGAGGTACTTCGCCGTGCCGCTGATGGTGCCGCCGGTGCCGACGCCGACCACGAGGTGCGTGATCTTGCCATCTGTCTGGGCCCAGATCTCGGGACCGGTAGATTCGTAGTGCGCCTGGCGGTTGGAGAGATTGTCGTATTGGTTGAACCAGAACGAGTTAGGAATCTCGTCACTGAGGCGTTGCGCCACCGAATAGTAGCTCCGCGGGTCATCGGGCGTCACGTTGGTCGGGCAGACGATGACTTCCGCGCCGACGGCCTTGAGGAGATCGATTTTCTCCTTGGATTGCTTGTCGCTGGTCGTGAAGATGCACCGGTAGCCGCGCACGGCCCCGGCGAGCGCCAGCCCCATCCCGGTGTTGCCGCTCGTGCACTCAATAATGGTGCCGCCGGGTTTGATGTCGCCGTTGGCCTCGGCGTCGTCGAGCATCTTGACCGCCATACGGTCCTTGATGCTGTGTCCGGGGTTGTAGGTTTCGACCTTGGCCAACACGAGGGCTTTCACGTCGGCGGTCACCTTGCGCAGGCGGATCATGGGCGTGTTGCCGATGGTGCCGAGGACGTTTTCATGGTACTGCATGGCCGTAAAGGTCGCCACTTATGGGCACCGAAAGCGACGACGGGCTAGGTTTTGGCGTAAGCCTACTCAATCGTCACGTAGAAATTACGATCGCTCGCACCGAGCACCTTGGCGGCCGTACCCGAGACCACGATATCAACCCGATCGCGGCGCACGTTCTCCGGGAGGGTCCCGATTACGCGTACGTAAGCGTGTTGCTGGGTCTTGCTGTTCCCGACCTTAAGGAGGCTGCCCGTCGGCGCCCCGTTGTAAAGGGCGAACAGCTGCCCGGAAGCGTCACCCGTCCCGGGCGTATACGTCGCCACGCCACGTTGGATTTGGGCCAGGGTGGGCGCATCCTGTTTGGCGTACTGATCGGCGTTGCGGGCGTTGATGCTGTGCAAGGGCGCGTTCGCGAGGGGTTTAACGTGCGAACCCGCGCCACTGAGCGACATCCACGCGACCTGTAGCACCTGCCCGGTGGCCAGGTCGTGGGTCTTGAGGTTGTTGAGCGCAAGTAGTGTATCTACAGGCATCCGGAAGACGGTCTTCGCGATATGGTACATGGTCTCGCCCGGGCGCACCTGGTAGAAGACCTTGGCGTAGTTCCACCGCCGGAAGTCGGCGTTCCGGAAGCGAGTGATGGCGACGTTCGGTACGGCGATCTTGACGGCCTCCCCGACCTTCGGGGCGCGGGTCGCCAGTTGAGGGTTGAGTGTGTACACTTGATCAATGTCCTGGGCGTAGAATCGACTCAGGGAGTAGATTGTCTGCCGGGGAGCGAACACGTGCGTGGTAAACTTGGACTGGTCGCTCGCGATCTCCAGCATCACCGTATCTCGCAGGCCGAGGTAAGTGATGCTGTCGCCGGTGGCGGTGCTTAAGTTTGCGCCAGACGCGACGGCGCTAGCCAGGCAAAGGGCCCCCGCCAACAGGTGTGTGGTGTAGTATCTCATAGCTTCGTAGTCCGGCACCAAGGTAAACGTCCACACCGAAGATCGACACATGAGTGATCGCAAGGAAGCGTTAAACCTTGACCCGGCGCCGCCTAGGGCCATCGCGGTTGTCCCTGCTCGACTTAACGCAACGAGGTTGGCCCGTAAGCCTCTCGCCGACCTGGGTGGGGCTCCCCTGATCGTCCGGGTGTGTCAGAATCTCACGCGGAGCGGCGTCTTCGCGCAGATCATCGTAGCCTGCGACGACGGGCAGATCGCCGACGCTGTCGCCGGGGCGGGATACCGGTTTGTCATGACGGATCCCGCGCTCCCGTCGGGCACAGATAGGGTGGCGGCTTGCGCCAAAACCGCTGGCATCGACGACGATGCCCTGATCGTCAACGTGCAGGGCGACGAACCCTTCGTAACTACAGCGACCCTCACCGCGGTGGTGGACTTGCTCGCGCTTTCTGGGCGCGACGAAATCGTTACAGCGCGAGAGTCGATCCTCGACCCGAGGGATCTAGCCGATCGTAATCTCGTCAAGATTGCAGTCGGCGAACACGACCGCGCCTTGTACTTCTCTCGCGCGGGCATCCCGTTCGAGCGCGACCGCGACCCAGCCGCCGCCTCGCTCGCGCATCACTTCCGACACATAGGGATTTACGCCTACCGCCACAGTACGCTCCGGGCCATTACGCGGCTGCCGCAGCACAGCTTAGAACGGCTCGAACAACTCGAACAACTCCGTTGGCTCGCGAGTGGGTACGTCATCCGTGCCGCCCTCGTCGCGCCCCAGGCGCGGGGAGTCGATACCGCGGCCGACCTTTCCGCGGCTAACGTGCACTACCTAAATCTCAAAGATGAATAAGCAGCAGCTCGAAAAGCGGCGGCTGTGGCTCGCGGGCGGCGGTCTCGCTCTCGTCGGAGCAGGACTTACCGTCGCCATGGACGCGGGCAACCGCAGGGCTCGCTCTGAGGGGCTAGCGCGCTGGGTGTCGCAAGGCACGCTCGGGCTCACGCTCGTAGGGGCCGGCCTGAGTGTCTTCGGAGAGGCGGTCGCTTTGCGGGGGTTGCTCTTGGCGAGGCACGCCGCCGAGGACGAGGCCTCGCGTCATGGTCAAGGGGCGTGAGTCTCGTGTCAGAGCGTGAAGCCGAGCGGCAGTAACGACCCGCAACTCTCCAGCACACGGACGCTGTCGTCGGCGCCGATCAGGTAGAGCTTGATCGGCGCGCCGGCCTGCCGGATCTCGGCTTCGAAGAGCTGCTGACGGCACGAGCCGCACGGGCCGGCGCCTTCCGCCCTGGCGGCGGGGCCGTCGACGGCGATCGCCAGCTCCGAAATGGTGTGTCCGGGGTACTGCGCGTGTACGCGGGCCAGGAGCGCGGCCTCGGCGCAGATGCACTGCGGGTAGGCGGCGTTCTCGAGGTTGGCGGCGAGCACGAGGCCTTCGACGCCATCGAGCCGTGCGGCGCACCCGACGCGGAAGTTGCTGTACGGCGAGTAACTCAGCTTCGTGGCCTCACGCGCGGCATCGCAGAGTGCCAGCTGTTCTGGCGCGAGTTCCGCGAGGACGGCGTGGGTTACGTCGATGCTGATGCTGTGGGTAGTCATAAGGCCGCCAAGGTCTTACATTGGCCGCATCCTAGGCACCCTAAACATGACTAACATACTGATCATCGGCGCCGGTCGCTCCGCGGGCGCGCTCATAGAGTACTGCCTCGACCAGTCTAAGGCGATGGGTTGGCGCGTGACTGTCGCCGACTGTGACCTCGAGCAGGCCCGAAAGGCGATCAGGGGTCACGAGCGTGGGGTGCCGGCCTGGCTCGACGTCGCGAAGGTGAACGACCGCCGCGATCTCATCGGGCGCTCAGACATCGTAGTGAGCCTACTGCCGGCTCACCTCCACCTCGAGGTCGCCCACGACTGCATCCGCCTGCGCAAACACCTCATCACCGCCAGCTACGTGTCCAAGGAGCTCTACCGCCTCGGCGACGAAGCCCGCGATAGGGAACTCGTATTCATGGGGGAGATGGGCCTCGACCCCGGGCTCGACCACATGTCGGCCATGAAGACCATCAACGAGTTGCGCGACAAGGGCGCGACCATCGAGGCCTTCCACAGCTACACCGGCGGACTAATCTCACCGCAGAGCGACAACAACCCCTGGAGCTACAAGATCACCTGGAACCCCCGCAACGTCGTATTGGCGGGCCAGGGCACGGCGCACTTCCTAGAGGACGGCAAACTGCGGTGTATCCCGTACCACCGCCTCTTCCGCTCGACGACCCCAGTGGACATCCCCGGCTTCGGGACCCTCGAGATGTACCCGAACCGTGACTCCCTGCTCTACCGCGACATCTACGGCCTCGACGACATCCCGACCCTGCTACGCGGGACCTTGCGGTACCCGGGGTTTTGCGCGGCGTGGGACGCGCTCGTGCGCATCGGGCTCACCGACGCCAACTTCCCGATCCTCTCCTCGCGGCAGATGAGCTACCACGAGCTCATGGACGCCTACGCGCCGATGGAGCCCATCGGCGGGAGCGTCAAGGAGCGCATCGCCGCACTCCTCGGACAGACGCCCAATAGTCCGATCATGCGTAAGCTGGACTGGCTCGGCCTGTTCCGAAAGACCCGCATCAAGATTAGCCAAGCCACCCCAGCGCTCATCCTCCAACACCTGGTCGAGAAGCGCTTCGCTCTCGCGCCCGAGGACCGTGATCTCGTGGTGATGCAGCACGAATTTATTTACACGCTCGAGGGCAAGCGCCGCCGTCGCACCTCGACGCTCCTGCTCGAGGGCACCGAGCGGCACACGGCTATGGCCGTCACGGTTGGCCTACCGATGGGGATCTTCCTCAAGCTGATGGCGCAGAACAAGATCTCGAGCCGCGGGGTGACGATCCCGGTGGTGCCGGAGGTGTACGAACCCGTGCTCGAGGAGCTTCGGGCCTTCGGGATCGATTTTAAGGAGACCGACGCCCCTTACACCGCGCCGGCGTGACATTCGCCCGGGGGGTTCAGGTCTTCCACGTCATCCGGCAAGGGAGTTGGCTCCTCATGCTGCTTCTGTTGGCCCGCTCGGCGGTGTCCCTGGAAGAAATTGGCAACTTCGAAGCCCTGCGATACCTCGGGTACCTCCTCAGTGCGCCACTCATCGGCGCGGCGGGTACCGCCTACCTGCGCGTCCGGCAGCAGTCTAGATTTCCCGACCGGTGGTTCGTCCTCATGACACTGCTCACGCTGCTCGGCGGCCTGGCCGTCATCGGAACGCTCGACGCCGCGGGGCCCACCGTGTCCCGGTGGCTACTCGACTTCGCCGGTCTGGAGTACACCGTGCCGTTCGGTATCTACCTGCTCGGGAGCTTCATCGGCGCACTCATCGAGCAGGAGGCCATCGCGGACGGGGCCCAGCGGCGGCTCCTTGGCTTTGGGCTGGTCTCCTACGGTTGGCAGGTCACCGCGTTCGCGTTGCCGCTGTGGTTTGGGATGCCGATGATCGTCGTGATCTGGGCCCTGGCTACGAGTATACTGCCGCGGCTCAGCTACCTGCTGTGGCGCTACGGGAGGACACGCGATGCTCAGCTTCCGCCAAAACCTGAAAGTCTACTGTTTTTTACGCAGAGTGGTCAACTCACCCTGTACGCCGTTTTCGGACTCATAGTCACGGCGATCGACTATTACCTGGTCGGGCACTACGCCGCCGACGCCGAGGAGGCTATCGCACTGTGGCGTTACGGCAGCCAGGAGATCCCCTTCATGCTCGGGGCATTGGCGGCCCTGAACGCGACCGCGCTCGTGGAAGGCGGTGGCGGCACCGCGCCTATGCTCGATTCCCTGAGGCGCCGGTCGCGTAAGATGAACTGGGTCATGATGGGGATGGCGGCCGTGGCCATGGCCGCGTCACCGTTGGCGTTCCGGGCTGCGTTCGGACAGGCGTTCTACCCGGCCCACGTAGTGTTCAGCACCATGCTCCTCGCCCTACCGAGCCGCTTGCTCGCGACCCAACCGCTGATGATCAGCCAGGACCTCCAGCGGCAGTACCTGCTCGTAGGTTTTGGCGAAAGCCTGCTGAACGTCGCCGTGAGTCTGGCACTGCTTCCGGTCTTGGGACTCCTCGGCGTGGCGGTAGGGACGGTGGTGGCCTACGCTTTCGAGCGCATCGCCTACGTCTATTTGCTGCGCCAACGGGGACACGCCCTGCGGACCTACGCTTTCCCTGGCGAGCTGGCGCTGATGAGCGGCGGACTACTCTTGCTTTATTTCGCATTCACAGATTTCGGCGCCCTATTGGCCGTGGGGTAACAGCGCGCGGCAGGCCATGTCATAGGCCAGGCGCGCCGCGACGGAGCCTTCGAACTCGTGCGGGGATGCAGCGACCTCCACCAGGTCGATCCCGACCACGGTCCGCCCGGAAGCCGCGACGGCCTGCGTGAGGTACTGCGCCTGCGGGAAGCTGAGACCACCGGGCACAGGCGTCCCGGTATGTGCACACAGTGCGGGGTCGAGTCCATCGATGTCGAAGCTGATCCAGACGCGGTCCGGGAGCGTCGCGACGATCTCGTCTACCAGCGTCCGAAACTTGGTGCCTCCGAGGAGCTGTTCCTGGATGTCCCGATCGTAAAAGACGTGGATTCGTCCGGCTTCCTCGCTGACGCGCGAGAGTTCTTGGGGGCAGTAGTCGCGTATCCCGACTTGCGTAAGCTTCGTCACGGCCGCCAGCTCGACGAGGGCATTGTGCATTACGGAGGCGTGGCTATAAGCGAATCCCTCGTAGGCTTCGCGGAGGTCCATGTGGGCATCCACCTGGAGGATGCCGAAGTCGCCGGTTTTGGCGCAAGCCCGAAACGCTCCCAGGCTTACGGCGTGCTCGCCGCCGAGAAGGACCGGGAGTTGACCGGCGGCCATGACCTGCGTCACTTCTCGCTCGACGTTGGTGAGCATCCGCCGGCTTGCGGCGTCTACGCTTTCGAAATCGCTGGCTAGTGCCGGCTGGCGCCGTTCGAGGCTTTCGATGGAGCGCTCGACGGCGGCCCGGGCCCCGGCGAGGCCCTCGTCACTGGTTCCGAGGGGGACGTTGCGCCACGCGAAGCCCAACTCCCAGGGGCGTTCGAGCCCCCGGAGGCTGACGTCGAGCTGGC
The DNA here is from genome assembly GCA_041744755.1 of Saprospiraceae bacterium. Taxonomy (GTDB): domain Bacteria; phylum Bacteroidota; class Bacteroidia; order Chitinophagales; family Saprospiraceae; genus CALDTK01. The sequence goes on along the minus strand of JBGTKC010000046.1, from coordinate 28,153 downwards.
GGGAGGCCTCCAGGATGTTCGCTGGCCCGCCGGCGGTCCCGGCCCCATAGCTCACGGTCACGCCGAAGGGCAGGGCGAGGAAGACCACGCGCGGCTGCTGAACCCAGGGTAGACCTAGGAAGTTGCCATTGTCGACCCCAATGCCGTTGGGGTCGTAGGCGTCGTATGCGGGGTCGATAGTGTCAGTCATAGCGGTGGGTCGAGTCGGGTAGCCGTAGTTTGGCGCCGCAAATTGTAAGTAATTATGTCCAAAGTTGTCATCATCGGGGCGGGCGGCGTCGGCCGCGTCACCGCGGTAAAGTGTGCGCAGCACCCTGAGGTGTTCAGTGAGATCTTACTGGCCAGTCGGACGCAGTCCAAGTGCGACGAGATCGCGGCTTTCGCCAAAACTCGCACCGGCCACCGCCACATCACCACCGCCGCCATCGACGCCGAGGACGTACCAGCCCTTACGCAGCTCCTCCGCGACTTTGGCGCTGAGCTCGTCATCCACGTCGCTCTGCCCTATCAGGACCTCACCATCATGGAGGCCTGCCTCAATGCCGGGGTCCACTACCTCGACACGGCCAACTACGAGCCGAAGGACGAGGCCAAATTTGAGTACTCGCACCAGTGGAAGCTCGACGACCGCTTTAAGGAAGCTGGGCTCACAGCTGTACTCGGCTGCGGCTTCGACCCAGGCGTCACACAGGTCTTCACCGCGCACGCCGCGAAGCACCACTTCGACGAGATCCACTACCTCGACATCGTGGATGCCAACGCCGGCGATCACGGCAAGGCCTTCGCGACCAACTTTAACCCCGAGATCAACATCCGCGAGATCACGCAGAAAGGCAAATACTGGGAGAACGGCGAGTGGGTCGAGACCGAGCCCTTCGCGCAGATGCGCGTCATCAACTACCCAGACATCGGCCCGAAGGATAGCTACCTTCTCTACCACGAAGAGCTCGAGAGCCTGGCGAAGAACTTCCCTACCCTTAAGCGCGCGCGCTTCTGGATGACCTTCGGGCAGGAGTACCTCACGCACCTGCGCGTGATCCAGAACATCGGCATGGCGAGCATCGAGCCGGTAATGCACCAGGGCGTGAAGATTGTCCCGCTGGAATTCCTCAAGACCGTGCTGCCGGACCCCGGCTCACTGGGCGATAACTACTCCGGATTCACGTCCATCGGGTGTCGCATCCGTGGCGTCAAGGACGGCGAGGAGCAGACGTATTACATCTGGAACAACTGTAGCCACGCGGCGGCCTTCGCGGAGACCGGGGCGCAGGGCGTGAGCTATACGACCGGCGTGCCGGCGATGACGGGCGCGATGATGATGTTGCAGGGGCACTGGTCCGGCGCTGGCGTCTTCAATGTCGAGGAGTTTAATCCTGATCCTTTTTTAGCTGTCCTCGGCGCGCACGGTCTGCCGTGGCACGAGGAAGTCGGGGCAGATATAGAGTTCGCAGCGTGAGCGAGTACTCCCAGCTAGATCGTCCGGCTTTTGTCCTTCAAGAGGCGGCCTTGCGGCAAAACCTACAACTTATCTCCGGCGTGGCCGAGGTGAGCGGAGTTCACATTATCCTGGCGCTTAAGGCTTTCGCGTTCTGGCCAGCGTTCGACATTTTCTCGGAGTATCTGCCGGGCGCCACAGCATCATCGCTTAACGAGGGCTTGCTGGTGAGCCAACACTTCAAGGGTGACGTCCACGTCTACGGACCCGCCTACGTGCCAGCAGAGATGAAGCCGGTCCTCGACATCGCGCACACCGTCACCTACAACACCCTCTCCGAACTAGAACGCCACCGCGGACTCTGGGAGGAGAGTAGCGCCAGTGTTGGCCTGCGCTACAATCCAGAGTACAGCCCGGTCACGACGGATCTATACAACCCGGCCTCCGCCACCGGACGATTAGGCGAGACGCTGCCAAACCTCCCCGACGAACCTCCCGCCGGACTCGAAGGCCTGCACGTCCACGTCCTCTGCGAGAGCAGTGCCGAGAACACCGAAACGCTGATTTCCGAGATCGAGAAGGGCGTCGGCCACTGGCTTCCGAAACTGAAGTGGCTCAACCTCGGCGGCGGCCACCTCATGACCCGCGAAGGGTATGATCTCGACCGACTGAAGGCTGCGCTGAAAGGTTTGCGCGAGCGCCACCCGCATCTTTTGATCTACATGGAGCCCGGCAGTGCGCACGCCTGGCAGGCGGGGGTCCTCGTGGCCCACGTACTCGACATCGTCGAGAACCATGGCATCAAGACGCTGATGCTCGACGTGAGCTTCACGTGCCACATGCCGGACACCTTGGAGATGCCCTATCGGCCGGTGGTGCGGGGCGCTTCACAAGAGGTTTTGCCGAAAGGTGTACCGTACAGACTCGGGGGCGTGAGCTGCTTGGCGGGCGACTACCTGGAGACGTATTGGTTCGAGGGAGAAGCAGAAGTCGGGCAGACCATCGTCTTCGAGGACATGCTCCACTACACGATGGTGAAGTCGACGATGTTCAATGGTGTCCCGCATCCAGATCTCGTGATTGAGCGGCTCGGTGGCGCACTAGAGCTCGTGCGTCGATTCACGTATGAGGACTACGAGTCCAGAATGGGATGACCTGGCGTGAGCTAAGGGCAGCGTCTGAGACTGCACTTGCTGCTGCAGGAGTTGAGCGGCCAGCGAGACTGGTGCTTGACTGGTTCGACGATATTTTCGGTAGGGCATCAAGGAGGGCGGATGAAGCGGTACCGTTCTTAAGCGAGGCTTTAGCCCGCCAGCAACTTGAGGAACTAATCACCGGCAGACCTCTCGCCTACGTCACTGGCTTCACGCACTTTTACGGATACGAGCTCGAGATAGGCGAAGGGGTGCTGATCCCGAGGCCGGAGACCGAGGAACTCGTGCGGTGGATCGAAGAAAGCCACGGGCTGCGACCCAGTCTGCGTTTCGCCGATTTGTGTACAGGGTCGGGTTGTATAGCGATTGCGCTGGCGCGGAGGCATCCGACCTGGACTGGCGTCGCGGTAGATGTCTCGCCTCACGCGGTAAGTATCGCGGAACGGAATACTCGCAAGCACAATCTCGCGTCGCAAGTGGAGGTGTTGCAGGCAAACCTATTCACTTACCAGATCGCGACGGCATCGAACCCCGTCGACCTCATCGTGAGCAACCCACCGTACATCCCCGAGTCGGACTGGGGCAGGGTAGCGGCGAGCGTGGCAGATTACGAACCACACTTGGCGCTACGCGTGTCGGACGCGGCGCCACTAAACTTCTACAGTCGAATACTGGAGATCGCGGAGGATTGCCTCGCGCTTGGCGGGTGGGTGTACTTCGAGTGCAACGACAGGTTTGCTTCCGACGTGGAACAGCTTATGGTAAGGAAGGGATATGGCGCGGTCAAAATGTTGACGGACATGCAGGGTTGCCCCCGACACGTACGTGGCCAAAGGGATGGATAACGTCCCAACCACTAGGCGATCGATCAGTTAGGTAGGCTATGGATACGACCGCCCCGCCACTCGCTCGACCCGCCGAAGCCCACACCGACAGCCATCAGCTACCGCCTGCGGCTCAGCGGCGCCTCGATGAGGTGGCTGCCTCAATAAAGCCCCTCCGCGACCGCCTAGCCAGCCACCGCGTCTACGATTTGCTGCGCGGCGTTGACGACATCCGCATCTTCAGCGAGAGTCACGTGTATGCCGTCTGGGATTTCATGAGCCTGCTGAAAGCGCTCCAACAGCACCTGACCTGTGTCACTGTGCCCTGGAGACCGTCGGCCGATCCGAAGGTGGCGCGCTTCGTCAACGAGTTGGTCCTCGACGAGGAGACCGACCTCGCCGAAGACGGCAAACCCGCCAGTCACTTCGTGCTGTACCTGGCTGCGATGGGCGACCTCGGCGCGGACACGCAGCCGGTGCTAAGTTTAGTGGGGCAGACTACAGACCTAGCCTCCGTCGCCGTTGTGGCGGAGCGCCTCGGCGTGGGTGCCGGAGTCCAGCAGTTCTTAGGCGCTACATTCGGCGCGATCGGCTCGGGACAAGCTCACCGGATTGCTTCTGCGTTTACGTTTGGACGCGAAGATTTACTGCCGGACGTTTTTCTCAACGTGTTAGCGCGGGCCGAGCGGCAGGAGGGGGAGCGCTACCCGAAGTTTGAGTACTATCTCCGGCGGCACATTGAGCTGGATGGAGATGAACACGGGCCGATCGCGCTCAAGATGGTAGCGCAGCTGTGCGGTGAAGATGATCAGCGCTGGGCAGAGGTAACGGAGACCGCCCGCAAGGCGCTGGCGGCTAGGCTGGCGCTTTGGGACGAGATCGAGGATCGCTTGAGCCGGTAGCTGGCCACAGGCTCAGACAAGTTCGACCAACTCCTGTCTGCGCGCTTCGTATCCTCTGTGGGCTGCGCCAAACGCTATTGGTAGACCCATAAATGTCTCCTACTTTTCGCTACGCTAGATGAGCGACGAGCTTTAGGTTTTTTCCTCCCGAAAGATGTGCAGCACGTAGCTAAAGGTGCGCCGATGAGAGCCTGATGTTTCAACCCCCAGCCCGCTTGGCCTTGTCGTACCCTTCCTTCGCGAGGTATGCCATCACCTTGTCGCGATGATCACCCTGCAGCAGGATCTCGCCATCCTTGGCGGAGCCCCCAACGCCGCACAAGTTTTTAAGGTGCTTGCCCAAAGTGGACAGGTCATCGTCCGGACCTTCGAAACCGGTAATTAATGTAACGGCCTTCCCGCGTCTGGCCTTCTTGTCTAACTGTACGCGGAGCGGCTGCGCATCGTTGGGCAACAGTTCCGGCGGATTCGGATGACCAAAGCGGTAGATGTACTCCGGGTCGGTACTGTAGACCACCCCGCTGCGCTTGCTCTTCGATTTGCTCATAGTTAGGGCTGAGGCTTTGCGCGCCAGTTGTCGTTCAGGTTGCGGAGGAGGTCGAGCGCGAGGCAGTCGACCGATTTGCTGTCGGTAGCCAGGACGATGACCCCGGTCTGGGTCGCCGGGTAGAAGGCCACGGCCGACCCGTGCTTCCGGGTTCGCCCGGCGTTGGAGTAGACGAAGCTCCCATTCTTGAGTTGACTGCGGTACCATCCCAGCGTGATCTCGGTATTGGGGCGCGAGTCGCTGGTCGGTTTTGCCGAAAGGCTATCAAGCTGCGCGCTGTCATACGCCCGCACGTACGCCGAGAGTTGTTGCGCGCTGGCCATGCCCCCGGTGCTCGCCACAAATAGTTCAGTGGCCTGCCGCGGCGGAGCGGGTTGGCGCGTAGCCTCCGAGGGAGCAAGCTGTTGGCGTATGGTGCTGTCGGCGCGGTCGACGTACCTCAGCTGAGAGGCGCGGTAGTCCGCCGACCTACTACCAACACCGCTACCGGCCCGCGACCCGAGCGCCAAGCGCGCCAAGGTGTAGTTCCAGTGGTCGAAGGCGAACGGCCGCTCCAACCCAGGGTCGGGCTGTCGATCGATTTGCAGTAGTTTTTGCGACAGCTGATCCTCGACGCCCGCCGTGCCGTCGGTGTAGGTAGCGATTCCGCTATGGTGCAGGAGCAGGTCGCGGAACGTGATCGTCCACGGCGCGCCGGAGCTCCGACCGGCTACGAGGGCGGTACTGTCGAGACCGATCTTCTGTCGCTCGAGGGATTCGAGCAAATCGGGTACGAGAAAACTCGTGGTGAGGCTGCCGAGTTGAAACAGGGTGGTGCTGTCCAAGCGGTCGTCGTTGGCGGGCGGGTAGGCCACGTACCGCAAGGTGTCCGCCGTCCAGAAGACGACCATCATCGGCGTAGCTCCGAGCTCGCTGCGTGGGCACTCATTCTGAGCGACGAGATTTATGAGCTCCTCGTAACTGATGCCTTTGCGCGCGCAACTGCCGACCGCCAGGGCCGCAAACAACAAGCCCAGACCCCTGGGCAGGAATCTGGGCTGGTGGGTGATATGCGACTTGCTCACAAAGCGAAATTACGCAACTGCGGCCTCCTCGGCTTCCTTCTCGTCGTGCATATAGCCCACCGTGAGGCTGTCGTGCCCAAGGAAGTGCTCGGTGTGGTGAGCGCGGTTCTCGGCGCGCTCCAGCATCCCCTCGATCATTTTCTTCGTGCCGAAGTCGTCGTGCTGGAGGCAGAGCTTGATGGTGGCGCGGAGGTGGTTACAGACCTTGGTCTCGTTGTCCATCGAGAACTTCAGGCTGTCGCGGATGTGCATCACGTCCTCGGACTCCTCAGCGGTGTAGCTGTTCTTGGCGTAGGCGGCGAGCGTGGTGCTCGGGGTGCACCCTAGGAGCGTGATGCGCTCGGCAATCGCGTCTAGGTCGAGGTTGACCTCCTCGTAGTTACTCTGGAGGAAAAGGTGGAGATCGCGAAATTGCGGACCCTCCACCATCCAGTGGTACTTATGGTACTGTGTCCAGAGCACGACGTAGCTCGCGAGGTGGGTGTCGAGGTCTTTCGCGATGGCCTTGGCGGCCTTATCGGCGATGCCGACTGGATTGCCTTCGTATTCGCTCTTCGCGCGTAATGCTTTCATGTCAGGGGTGTTTCTTCACGCAACGTCAGCAGGCCGCTGACGTGTTCTGTAAACCTCCGAATGCCCCACCAAACTTTACCCACCGCACACGTTCAGGCCACCAACCGCGTCTGTATGGTGCGCCCGGCCGCCTTCGGGTACAACACAGAGTCCGCCACCGACAACGCCTACATGAGTCGGCCGCGGGGCCTGAGCCTGGAACAGAGTACGGCTTTCGCCAAAACCGAGTTCGACGCCATCGTTGCGCTCTTGCGCCAAGCGGGTGTCGACGTCATGGTCACCGACGACAGCGAGCTTTCGCCAAAACTGGAAGCAGTGTTTCCGAACAACTGGTTCTCCACTCACGCCGACGGCACCCTGGTCACCTATCCCATGGCGATGCCGTCGCGTAGACTGGAGCGGGGCGGGGCCCTGCTACACGCGCTATACGACAGTTTTGCCGTAAGGCGCCTCATCGCCCTCGAACCCGCCGAAGAGCAGGGTATCTACCTCGAGGGAACCGGTTCAATGGTGCTCGACCGCGCCAACCGCGTGTGTTACCTCGCGCGCAGCCAACGCTCACAAGAGCCTCTGGCGCAACGTTGGGCCGCGCTAATGGAATACGAGCTCCTCGCCTTCGACGCTACGGACGCCGAGGGTCAGCCGATCTACCACACCAACGTCGTGATGGCCGTGGGGGAGCGCGCGGCCGTGGTTGGGTTAACGCTTTCTGCGCCGGCGGATCAGGCGCGTTTGCTGGCTAGCTTTCGCAAAACCGGACACACGGTCGTTGACCTCAGCGCCGAGCAGATCGGCAACTTCGCCGGCAACGCGCTCCAGGTTATCGATGGCGCGGGCCACGCGCGTTGGGTCATGTCGAGCCGCGCCTACGGTGCACTCACCGAAGAACAGCGCATGGTGCTAGAGTCCGACGGCCCAATTATCCACAGCGCAATCAGCACCATCGAATCTATCGGCGGCGGTAGCGTGCGCTGTATGATCGCCGAAAACTTCCTACCGACGCCTTAGCGATCAAAGAGCGAACCGCGACCCCCGGTGACGGGTGGGCTCAGGCGCGCGCGTTACTCAGGACTTAGACTTCTTCTGGTAGATGGCCTCACTCACGGCAAGTGGCCTGTTGGTCGCAATCACGGACACGCCACTGCGTATAAGCTCCCTGTACGTCTCGCCTTTGTCGGCCTCGGCGCGCCGGTCTAGCTCCCCGAACGTGCCGACGGTAGCCCGGATGCGCAGCGCCTTGGCGGTGCGTAACATCTCCATATTCGGTACCCCGACGCCGAGGAAGCCGGAGGTCGGTCGCGTGCCCTCCTCCCTGAATGGCGAGATCCCGAAGCGCGCGTAGAGTTCGCGGTTGCGTTGCGCGAGCTCCTCGACCTTTAGCACGTCGAGAGCCTCGAAGCTCACCGGACCTAGGTCCGGCAGCTCAGCCCACTCCCGGTAGTCGTCCATATCGTATAAGATGAGGCTCACCTCCGCGAGCATCCCGCGGTCTCGCGCGGCGCTGGTGATCTGTCGCAGGGTCACCGGCCGCTTGCGGTCGAGTGAGAGTAAGCCTTTCCCTTTGGCCTGCGCGAGGGCTTCGTCGAGGCTTGGGATGGTGTACTCGGTAAGTCTCCCGGTGGCGTCCCGTAGACGCATCGTATCGAGCTCGGACCAGGTCCGGTCCTTGGCCAGGCCGGTATTGCGCGTGAGGCGATCGAGCTCTTCATCGTGGAAGAGGAAGAGCACGCCGTCTTTCGAGACACTAATATCGATCTCGGCGATGAAGGAACCTTCTTGCATGAGCCGCGCCATGGATTCGAGACAATTCTCGGGGAAGGCGTCGATCTCAGGTCGGCCGCGGTGGGCGCTGACGAGCGGGAGCCCTTCCCCGCGGTCGTCGAGCAACCAGAAGGTCGACGACGGGAACCCGACGAGGTGCGCTGGGCCACGGGGGCGCTCCGATCGGGCGTCGACCACGCCGTGGCCCCCCATCGGGATGGGGCTCGTCTCTAGCAGCCCCCCGCGAAAACTCGGGTGCTCGGACGCGAAAGCCAATTGCGCGATGGCCTCGGTCGCGTCGGCGGCACCGATACATAAGGCGCCGACGGCACACAGGGTGAGCAACTTGGGGCGGAGTAGCGGCATAAGCAAAATAAAAACAGATCTCCGCAACGTCAAGGCGCTCCGGAGTTCTGCTAAGCTAAGCGAAAACTGGGCCTAGTTAAAGAGGTAGCGGAGGCCGACGCGGGCGCGCCAGATGGATCCGCCGCCGGAGATGTTAAGAGCGTCTTTGCCAGTAGTGGTCTGCGTGAAATTGTAAGCAGGTTCGTTGTTGACCAACCCAACGTAACGATAGAAATCGTAGTTGTTGAAATCACCTGGCACGTTGTAGCGCACGCCCCAGTTCTTGTTCAAGAAGTTGGCAAAGTTGAAGACGTCAAAAGACGCTTGAAGCCGCTGCACTCTACCGCCGACCTCGAAACCGATATTCTGGCGGATTGCAAAGTCGAAGATCCCGACGAATGGAGCGAAATTACTGTTCTTGTCGGCGTACTGGCCGCGGTTCTTGCTTAGGTACTTGTCGTCGCTAATGAAGGCATTCAGCAGCGCCCACTGCTGGTCTGCCGTGAGTACGACATTGCCGTCGGCATCTTTCGTATCGACGAGATTGATCTGAGCCTGCGAAGCCGGCACGTAGATGAGGCTTCGGTTTCGCGTAGTGCTACCCCGGTCGGCGTTGATATTGTCAGAGAACACGGTCGACGTACGCACGGTACCGTTTGCGTTGCGACTCAGCAGCGTCCCCTGTCCGATGACGTAGGAGTACGGCGAGCCGGTTTGACCATTGAAAAATAGCGACACCGTGGTTGCGAAGCGATCGTCCTTGGTCCAGTCGGCGCGGTAGGCGAGTGCGCCTACGACGCGGTGGCCAGTGGCGTAGTCACTGCGTCCGTACACGGGGTTGTTGCGTCCGTCGACGTTGATCTGTCCGCGCCACTGAGAAGAGTTCTGCGAGGAGGTACCGTCATTGATGGAGTACGCGTCCCCGTAGGTGTAGGCGAGACTCGCGGTAATACCGCTGGCGAAGCGCTTGGCGACACTCGTGGTCAAGGTGTAGGTGTATCCCTTGCTTGTGTTGTCCACGACGTACACATCACCCCCGGCATCGCTGGTGACGAGGGCGCCTTCGTAAATCGTCCGATCGTCGGGGAAGGAGGAAGCTGCTTGTGCGGCATTTCGCACGTCATTGAGGACCGGGCTGCTGTTGACGTTGTAGACCACGATGTTATTGAGCGTCTTCGAGAATAGCCCCTCGACCGTGAAGTCGATCCCTCCGGGCAGGGTTAGGTCACCGGCGAGGTTGGTGCGAAACACCTGTGGGTACTTGAAGTCTTCCACGAACAGGTCGATCTGACCCTGGGGTGCGTCGCCTGGGGTGGCATACTGTTGATTGACATCGGGATTGAACGCAAAGGCGTTGGCGCCACCGCGTTGCTGAATCTGCCCAAGGGTCACCCCGTTGTTGGTGAACATCCCGCCGGGCCAAACGAAAGGCACGCGACTCGTGAAGATGCCGGCTCCCCCGCGGACCACCATCCTGTAGTCGTTCTTAGTGTTGTAGTTAAAGCCGACGCGGGGCGAGAACATCACCTGTCCGTCGGGCGCTTGGCCGGCGCGCGCCTTGCCTGCCACCGGATACGCGGCCGCGAGCTGTGGTTTGAGGCCAGTCTCGAAGTTGTCGATTGCCCGCGGGTCCGAGGTAATAATGGGCACGTCGATGCGGAGGCCTGCCGTCAGCGTCAGCTTATCTGTGGCCACGAACTCGTCCTGTCCATAGACGCCGAGTTGGATCGCCTTAAATTCAGCGGCCGAGCTCGAGCCATCGCCGATGACGTTGTCTACCCGGGAGTAGCTGCGGTCGTAACGCGACGACGGACCCTCCTCGAGGAAGGTCTGCAGGCTACCGAATTGGTAGGTCCCGCCAGCGTTCGGGATGAAGAGGTTGACGAAGCTGTTGAATTCGTTGTGCGTGCCGAGGGTAATGGTGTGGGCCCCGCGGTAGAGTTTGAAGTTGTCAGTGATGGTGAAGGTGTTCACCTTGAGTTGGTTGGCGGCCGAGAAGGCCTCCGAGCCGAAACGGATCTGGCCGGAGCCGTCGAAGATGGTCACGCTCGGGAAGAGCGCCCCGATCGGGTCACGGTCGTCGAACACGCGGGTGTAGCCCAGGATGAGGTTGTTGGAAGCCCCCGTCCCGAAGGACGAATTGAGTTCCAGGGCGCTCGAATTGGTCGTGCTAGGGAAGTAGACCCCGTTGTTCGAGAAGTTGATCGTCCGGGAGTTGCCCGAGTTGAAGTCGAAGTTTTCCGCCTTCGCGTAGTTGTGGCGAAGCGTGAGGCGATTGTTGCTGTTGAGGTTGAAATCCAGCTTACCGAAAAGCTTCAGGCTCGTCAACTCATCGGTCACGCTGCCGAAGGTACCGGCGTCGTAGCCGTACTTGTCACGCAGGGTGGTGCGGAGGGTTTCGATGTCGGCTGCTTTGGAAGTGCCTTCATACTGGCCGAACTCGAAGGGCTGAGGAGAACCGTCTTTCTGGGCCTCGACATTGGCGAAGAAGAAAATTTTGTCCCGTAGGATCGGGCCGCCGAAAGATGCCCCGTAGGTTTCCTTCTTAAAGTCGCTCAGCTTCCGGCGCTCGAAATCGTCCCCGAGGCGATCGGCAAGCCGACCGTTGGTTTTGCCGGCAAGGCCCTGGTTTTGCAAGAAGTAGTAGGCTGTACCCTTGAATTGGTTCGTACCGGATTTGGTGACGGCGTTAATGCCGCCGCCGGCAAATCCACCGAGGCTAACGTCATATGGTGACAGCACGACCTGGATTTGGTCGATGATGTCAATCGAGAAGGGGGAGGCCCCGGTCTGTCCACCGTTCGTACCCGCGCTCGAAAGTCCGAAGACGTCATTGTTGACCGCGCCATCGATGTAGACGGCGTTGTAGCGGTTGTTGACACCCGCGAAACTCGTACCGTCACCGGTGCTGCTGGCCTGGGGCGTAAGCCGCGTAAAGTCACTCAGGTCTCGGTTGATCGTCGGGAGGGCCTCGATTTGCTCGGTGCTGATGCGCGTACTAGCCCCCGCGTTCTCGCCAGCGCTGCCTCCGCGGGCGGTCACGACGACCTCGGTCAGTTCACTGGTGTTGTCTTGGAGCGTGGCGTCGAAAGTGCGATTTTCGCCGAGGCGGAGCTCGATGCCCGTAAATTCCTGCGAGCCGTAGCCGGTGTAACTGATCGTCACGGTGTACGGTCCGCCGACGCGCATGTTGGCGAGCCGGTAGTAGCCATCTAGGTCCGTCGCGTTGCCGTAGATCGTGCCGGTGGGCTGGTGGACAGCCACGACCGTTGCACCGATCAAAGGCTCATTGCTCGTGTCGAGGATGCGGCCGCTGATACTTGCGGTCGTGACACCCTGGGCGCCGACCAGCATAGGGGTCAGTAGCCAACAAAGGAGGGTTAGTATGGAGGTGTAGCGCAGGCTCATAGTCTCGGAGTCTTGGGTGAGAGTTGCTAAGACGCGGCAAAACTACCTGTGCCAGGATTAAATTACCGTTAAGTAATCTCCACGAGAGAAGAGTTATCCACAGTGAATCAGCCCGTTAGATGTTTTGCGCTACTCAAATCCAATGCCCGGGACGGCTACGCAACTCAACTTTTGCGGTAGATCATTACGGTATCCGCGATTTTACCGCCGGAGAGCCATCCGCGCTTTCGTCGCGACCGCTGGCGTTGGCCATCCACCCGGGCGGTCCTTGCCAACCACGGGTCGTTTTGCCGAAAGGCGAACAAGCGCCGCGGTGGCGTGTACGTTAGGTACGCCTATGACGCAAACCACCCACGACCTCCGTATCGGGATCGCCCTCAGCGGGGGGGGCGCGCGTGGGGTCGCACACATCGGCGTCCTCAAAGCCCTTACCGAGGCCGGCATCGAGGCGCAGGTCGTCGCGGGCACGTCTTCCGGGGCCATCGTAGGAGCGCTGTATGCTTACGGAGCCACCTCCGAGGAGCTCGAGCAGTTCGCCCGCGTCGGCGTCGGGCTCAAACTATTGCGCATAGGCAATCCGCTCAAGGGGTTAATCAAGTTGACCCTGCTCCGCGAAAAACTTGAGACCGTGCTCCCGGTTGACGACTTCAACTGCCTCCAGAAGCTGTTCGCGGTCACGGCCACCAACCTCCAGACCGGAGACCTACACGTGTTTCGCGAAGGCTCCCTCATCCCGGCGGTGCAGGCGAGCTGCGCGGTGCCTTTGCTCTTCCACCCCGTCGTTATCGACGGGCAGCAGTACATCGACGGCGGGTTGTACATGAATCTGCCGGCCGCCCCAATCCGCGAGGAGTGCGACCTCCTCATCGGGAGTAACGTCATGCCGCACGAGCAGGCCGAGGTCGGGCAGCTAACCTCGATGTGGACCATCAGCAACCGCGTGTTCGACCTGTCGGTCCACCACAACGCCGCGGCCTCGCGCGAGCTGTGCGACTTCCTCATCGAGCCCCTCGAACTCAAGGGTTACCACATCTACAACTTCGCCAAGGCCGATGCCCTCGTGGAAGTAGGGTACCTCGAGACTAAGCGTCGCCTGCCCGCGCTCCAGAAGATGATAGCCGCGCGCCGTAGTGAACTTAAGGCGGCAGCGCTGGTGGGTTGAGCGCTCAGGGCTTTCGCCAAAACTCAAAAGATCTCCGCGCGCCAGACGTCGTCGTAGTAGACCATGATGTTCTCGTGCAGGCTCGTGCTCAGCGTCACGCCGACATAGTCCGAGCTCACGGGGAATGTTTTGTGGAGGCGGTCGATCAGCACCGCGATCTCGAGACTGGCCGGAACGATCCCGAGGAGAGGTTTGGCGGCGAAGAAGGCCGTGCGCCCAGTGTTGGCCACGTCATCCACGATGATGATGTGCTCGCCGGCCAGCTCCGCCGCATCGCCCTCGTAGCTGGGCGCGGGGCTCAAGGGCGCGGCTGGGTTGAGCCGTAGGCGCCGGACAATCACCTCGCAGGGCAGGCCGAACTCCCGGATGTCGTCGCGCATCGTGACCGCGAGGAGTTCGGCGGTCTTGAAGCCGTTGTTATTGATCCCGAGCAGGTAAATTCGGTCGTGATCCGCGTGCTGCTCGAGGATCTCGGCGGCGAGTCGGGAGAGCTTGCGCTCGATTATGGGTCGGTCGAGGATGAGCATGAGCGGCGGGCGAAGCCGGAAAGCTACGCCCCGCCCGCCGGTCCAACAAAACCGGTCTCTAATCGTCTTCTCAGTAGCCGCTACGCTCGCCGCACCACCCGCGATGCCCAGTGCGGCGCGTTGCGCCAAAGGTCCGTTTCTTCGCGCCGCGACACAGCCCCGTTTATGATCCAAACTCTCCTCTTCGCCATCGTCGCCATCATCGGCTTCGGGTACGGCGCCTACCAGTTTGCGCGCCTTAGGCGCCGCGTACTTCTCGGGCGCGAAGAACCGATGGCGTCGGCTCCTGCCGAGCGCCTGCGCAACATGACGCTCATCGCCTTCGGGCAGAAGAAAATGTTCAAGCGCTGGATCCCGGCGGTGTTTCACTTATTCATATACGTAGCGTTCATTTTCACGCAAATCGAACTCGTAGAAATTTTCGTCGACGGTTTCACGGGTTCGCACCGCAGCTTCGTCGGGGCACTCGGACCGCTCTACACGGTGATCCTCAACACCATCGAGGTGCTCAGTGTATTGGCGCTAGTTGCTACAGTCGTTTTCCTCGTGCGCCGCAACGCTCTCTACATCCCGCGCTTCCACAAGCCCGAACTGGCCGGCTGGCCGCACAAGGACGCGAACATCATCCTCTACCTCGAGATCGTGCTAGTGCTGGCCATCGTAACTATGAACGGTACAGACGCCGTGCTGCAAGGACGCGACCCGGCACATTATGCCGATACGGGCTTCCTCGCGGTCAGCTCCTGGCTCGGGCCGTTACTTTTCGGCGGTCTGTCCACCGGGACGTTGATGGTCTTGGAGCGCGCCGGCTGGTGGCTCCACTTCCTCGTCGTCATCTCCTTCCTCAACTACCTGCCGATCTCGAAGCACCTCCACATTATCTTCGCCTTCCCCAGTGTATACTGGGCACGCCTGCGCAACCAAGGCGAGATGACCAACATGCCGGACGTCCAGCGGGAGGTCGCCTCAATAATGAACCCGGACGCTGAGTACGCGGATGACGGCAGCGAGGACGTACCCGAGTTTGGCGCCAACGACGTTATGGACCTCGGGTGGGTCGACGTGCTCGGCGCGTACGCCTGTACGCAGTGCGGTCGTTGCACAGCCATGTGCCCGGCCAACATTACCGGCAAGAAGCTCTCCCCACGCAAGATCATGATGGACATCCGCAGTCGCGCGGAGGAGGTCGGCGCCAAGATCGACAGCGGGGACGCGCAATTCATCTCCGCGGAGACGGCGCCCGCCGAGGGCGAAACCGCCGTGCTCACGAAGGACAACTTCGACGACGGCCGCTCGCTGTTCGACTACATCTCCCGCGAGGAGCTGCACGCCTGCACCACGTGCCAAGCCTGCATCGAGGCCTGCCCCATCAATATCAATCCCCTCGAGCCCATCCTCCGTATGCGGCGCTACGAGATCCTCACCGAGGCGGCGGGTCCGGGAGACTGGCTCCCGATGTTTACCGCGATCGAGAACGGCGGCAGCGCCTGGGCGATCGCCGACCCACGCGACAAGTGGGCGCAGGAGGTGGAGGGGGTGTGATTGTTGAAGAGATGAGGGCTGAGTCGTTGAATCACCCTAGACGCCACCCCGGGCCACTCAACAACTGAAAAATTTAAAAACACAAATCTTGTCCACGCCTCTCTCGCCAACCGTCCACGATCCCGCGGACCCGAATGCGGTTCCGACGCCCGCGCCCGATGAGGTGCGCCGCCGGCTGCGGATCCCGCGCATGTCGCAGCTCGCCGCCGAGGGTCGGGTGCCGGATGTGTTGTTTTGGGTCGGCTGCGCCGGTAGCTACGATGCCCGCGCTCAGAAAGTCACCGTGGCGTTCGCCAAAATCCTGAATGAGCTCGAGGTCGACTTCGCGATCCTCGGGGAGGAGGAAGCGTGTACCGGGGACCCGGCCCGTCGCGCCGGTAACGAATTTATCTTCCAGATGATGGCCGCGCAGAATGTCGCGACGCTTAACGGTTATGCCATCAAGCGCATCGTAGCCACTTGCCCGCACTGCTTCAACACGCTGAAGAACGAGTACCCCGCTCTCGGTGGCAAGTTCGAAGTGGTCCACCACACGGTCTTCCTCGACGGCCTCATAAAGTCCGGACGGCTCGCCGTGCAGGGCGAGACGCGCCCCGGGGGCGTCACCTACCACGACTCCTGCTACATCGGGCGCGGCAACGGCATCTACGAGGCGCCGCGCGAGGTAATCGCGGCGCTGCGGACCGAGATCAAGGAAATGAACCGCATCAAGCAAAACGGCCTGTGCTGCGGTGCCGGCGGTGCGCAAATGTTCAAGGAGGACGAGCCCGGCGACAAGCGCATCAATACTGAGCGCAGCGAAGAGGCCCTCGCGACAGGCGCGAAGACCATCGCCGTCAACTGCCCGTTCTGCCTCACGATGATGACCGACGGCGTCACGGCGGCGGACCGGCAGGAGGACGTGATGGTCTATGATTTAGCAGAACTCATCGTGCAGGCAAACCGCTGGTAAATGACTGAGATCACGACGACATCTCCGCTGGCCGGCTGGCCCGACGCCACCCGCCTCTGGCTGTACAACGCCAATCGAGAACTCACCCCCGACGAGGCGGCTTTCGCCAAAACCTACCTCGCGGACTTCGCCGAGCGCTGGGTCTCTCACAACCGAGCCCTTACGGCTTACAGCGACCTGCTGTACAATCGTTTGGTGGTCCTGGGCGTGGACGAGAGCGCCGCCGGGGCGAGCGGTTGCAGCATTGACGGTTCGGTACGCGCGCTCCAGGCCCTCGGCCGGGAACTCGGGGTCGACTTTTTCGAGCGCATGATCTTCCTGGTCGTACAGGAGGACGGTGTGCGCCCGTACGGTCGCGAGGCATTCGCCGCGGCCTACGCGGCAGGGGAGCTCAACGACCAGACGCCGGTGGTGGACACGCTCGTCACTTCGGTCGCCGAGGCCCGCTCGGGGCTCGTCAAACCCCTGTCCGTCAGCTGGCACGCGCGAATGGTCTAGAAACTCGCCATGCCCCGCCCCCGCCCGGTAACTTCACGCCCATGCTCGACCGACTCAAGACTTACCTCGGCGTCGAAGGCGTCCGACTCGAAGTGAAGCTCGCAGATCCCGTCCGCCGGTCCGATGGCATCGTGAGTGGGGTGGTGACCCTCAGCACGCTGCGGTCCCAGTGTGTCGATAGCCTCTCCCTTCGCCTGACGGAGCGATACGCGCGCGGCCGAGGTGACCACAAGCGCATCGACGAGTACCTACTCGGCGAGAGCGAGGTCGACTGTTCGATCCCGGTCGCGCCCGGGGAGTTCGTCGACGTCCCATTCAGCTTGAGTTTTGCCGAAAGGCGTACCCCACTCGAGCGCCAGGTCGACAGGCTCGGTCCGCTGGCGTCGCCCGTGGCTCGGCTCGCGCGACTCAGCTACGCGGCGACGAGCACCTACGAGCTTACGGCGGCGGCCTCTATCTCGGGGGTGGCCCTCCAGCCAGTATGTAGCGTCGCGCTGAAGTTGGAGTAGGTCCTACGAGTTCGGTGTGCTCGTCAACCTCGCCCGCGCCGGTGCGTTCGGCCAGACATGCGGGAGAAGGTGACAATCTTTTGGTTCCGGCGCGACTTGCGCCTCCACGACAATGCCGGGCTCTACCACGCGCTTACCTCCGGTTACCCGGTGGTGCCGCTTTTCATTTTCGATCGCCACATCCTTGACGTGTTAGAGGACGAAGACGACGCGCGCGTCATGTTCCTCCAGCACACCGTGCAACACCTGCAGGCCGAGCTCGCTGAGGACGGCCACCCGATGGAGGTCCACTACGGCACGCCCGAGCGAGTCTGGCGTCAACTGATCGACAAGTACGACATCGCCGAGGCGCACGCCAACCGCGACTACGAGGCTTACGCCAAAACCCGCGACGCCGACATCGAGGACCTGCTCCGCGGCGAAGGCGCCGCATTGCTGCTTCACAAAGACCACGTTATCTTCGAGGCCGAGGAAGTCCAGAAGCAGGCGGGCGGGGCGTACACCGTCTTCACGCCCTACAGTAAGACCTGGCTGGCGAAGCTCGACTCCCGAGTGGACGAGGACGCCGACGGGGGGCCGGTGAGCTTCTACCTAAAGGCCTATCCGTGCGGGAAGTATAGCGGTGCTTTCGCCAAAAGAAGTGATTTCGGTCCAGGGACACCTTGTCCCAGCCCGGCTGACATGGGTTTTGGCGAAAGCCCTGTCCCGATACCCGGCACGACTCCAGTCGAGGCGCTGATCGCGCATTACGACCAAACCCGCGACATCCCCGGCGTCGAGGGGACCTCCCGTCTCGGGATGCACTTTCGCCACGGCACGGTGAGCATCCGGCAGTGGGCGCGCCGGGCGCGGGCCCTGAATGCGACCTTCCTCAACGAACTGATTTGGCGCGACTTCTACAGCCAAGTGTTGCAGGTGCACCCGCGCGTGATTACGGAGAGTTTCCGCCCGGAGTACGATGCGATTGCGTGGCGCAACGACGAATCCGACTACGAGCGGTGGTGCCGCGGGGAGACGGGCTTCCCTATGGTAGATGCGGGGATGAGGCAATTGAATGCGATCGGCTACATGCACAATAGAGTCCGCATGGTGACGGCGAGCTTTCTCACGAAGCACCTGCTCATCGACTGGCGCTGGGGCGAGCGATACTTCGCGCGCAAGTTGCTCGACTACGAGCTGGCGAGCAATAACGGCGGCTGGCAGTGGGCGGCGGGAAGTGGCACTGACGCGGCGCCATACTTCCGCGTGTTTAACCCTACGGCGCAGCAAAAAAAATTCGACCCGAAACTGGTGTACGTCAAGCAATACGTGCCCGAGTACGGGACGGCAGCCTACCCCGCACCAATGGTAGACCATGCCGCCGCGCGGCAGCGCGCGCTCGACACATACAGAGCCGGTCTCGCGAGGGCGAGGGCCGAGGGTAGTCGGTAAGGGGCGGGACGCCTAGTACACCAGCGCGAGGGCGTCATTCGGCGTGTACTCGATTTGCGCAATGAACAGCGAACGCTGCTGGAGGCGCGGGTCGATCAGATCGAATTGTTTGACGCCGCCGTCAAATTTGCGGAACACGGCCGTGATGATCTCGAGCTGTCCGTTTTTCGAGACATCCACCAAGCGTTCGCGCATCTCGTAGCTGATGCCCCCGGCGAGATCG
The DNA here is from genome assembly GCA_041744755.1 of Saprospiraceae bacterium. Taxonomy (GTDB): domain Bacteria; phylum Bacteroidota; class Bacteroidia; order Chitinophagales; family Saprospiraceae; genus CALDTK01. The sequence continues at coordinate 9,296 of JBGTKC010000046.1, read as the reverse complement.
CGCAGGACGGTGCCCTCGGAGAGGGTCATCATCGGGTCGTCGCGCAGGGCGCGCGTGATAATGACGGCGGTGCGACCGTCCTCGAGTACCTCGACGGAGATGGAGGCTGTAGGGTCGTTGGAATGCAGGAAGGTGGTCTGCGCGCGGGCAGACGCAGGGAGGCTAAGTCCGAACGCGATGACGCTCAGCCCGGCCAGTAGTCGGTGTAGTTTTCTCATCTGTACCGTGCGTATATCCAATAGCGCGCCAATGCTGGCGGCAAAGTGGCGTCCGTGTCACGAAGAGGGGTCGGCGTCACCCGTGGAGAAGCATGGCCGGGTACTTCCGGGGCGGTTTCGTACCTTTAAGCGCTGATACGATAGTATGTCCTCAAACTCAAGAATCATCCCGATCAATATCGAGGATGAGATGAAATCTGCCTACATCGACTACTCGATGTCGGTGATTGTCTCCCGGGCTTTGCCCGACGTGCGCGACGGCCTCAAGCCCGTGCACCGCCGCGTGCTCTACGGCATGAACGGCCTCGGCCTGAGCTTCAACAAAGCCCACAAGAAGAGCGCCCGCATCGTGGGCGAGGTGCTCGGCAAGTACCACCCCCACGGCGACAGCTCCGTCTACGACACGATGGTCCGCATGGCGCAGGACTGGTCCTTGCGCTACCCGCTGGTCGACGGCCAGGGCAACTTTGGTTCGATGGACGGCGACTCCCCAGCCGCTATGCGCTATACAGAGGCGCGGATGGCGAAGATCACGGAGCTGATGCTCAACGACATCGAGAAGGACACGGTCGACTTCTCGCTCAACTTCGACGACACGCTCAAGGAACCGACGGTGCTCCCGACGCGGCTGCCGAACCTACTGGTCAACGGCGCCTCCGGTATCGCCGTAGGCATGGCCACCAATATGCTCCCGCACAACCTCTCCGAGGTCATCGACGGGATCGTGGCGACGATCGCCGATCCCGAGATCACGATCGAGACCTTGATGGAGCACATCACCGCGCCCGACTTCCCGACCGGCGGCACGATCTACGGCATGTCCGGCGTGCGCGAGGCCTTCGAAACCGGCCGGGGTAGGGTAGTGGTGCGCGCCAAGGCCACTATCGAGGAGCAAGGCGGACGGGAGACGATTATCGTCAACGAGATCCCTTACCAGGTCAACAAGGCCACGCTGATGGTCAAGATCGCGGATCTCGTCAACGAGGGTAAAATCGAGGGCATCTCGGGCTTGCGCGACGAGTCCGACCGTCGCGGCCTGCGGATCGTGGTGGAGGTCAAGCGGGACGCCATGGCGTCCGTTGTACTGGCGAAGCTGTTTAAATACACGCCTCTCCAGTCGAGCTACGGCGTCAACAACGTGTGTCTCGTCAATGGTCGGCCGCGGACGCTTAACCTCAAGCAGCTCATCACCGAGTTCGTCAAGTTCCGCATCGAGGTCGTCATCCGGCGCACGAAGTACGAGTTGCGCAAAGCCCAGGAGCGGGCGCACATCTTGGAGGGCCTGCTGATCGCGCTCGATCACCTCGACGAGGTCATTAAGTTGATCCGCGCCTCTAAGGATGTGGAGACGGCCCGCACTGGACTGATGAGCACCTTCGAGTTGTCGGAGATCCAGTCGCGCGCCATCCTCGATATGCGGCTCCAGAAGCTCACGGGCCTGGAGCGCGACAAGATCCGCGAGGAGTACGACGAACTGATGGCGCTTATCGCTCGTCTGGAGGAGATCCTCGCGAGCGAGGAGATGCAACGGGCAGTGGTTCGCGACGAGCTCATCGAGGTAAAAGAACTCTTCGGGGACGAACGCCGCACCGACATCAGTTTCGCCGACGGCGAGATCGCGATGGAGGACCTGATCGCCAACGAAGAGGTCGTTATTACGATCAGTCACCTCGGCTACGTCAAGCGGACGGTATCGACCGAGTTCCGGGCCCAGGGCCGCGGAGGTCGGGGGAGTCGGGGCTCCAAAACGCGCGACACCGACTTCGTGGAGCATATGTTCGTGGCGAACACGCACAATTATCTGTTGCTGTTCACCGAGCTCGGGCGTTGCTTCTGGTTGCGCGGCTTCGACATCCCGGAGGCGAGCAAGATCAGCGCCGGGCGTGTGATCCAGAACATCCTCGCGATCCCCAAAGAGGATAAGGTGAAAGCCTACATCATCGTGCCAAACCTCAACGACGAGGAGTTTCTCGACAGCCGCTACATCCTCTTTGCTACCCGCAAAGGAGTCGTCAAGAAAACATCCCTGCGCGACTACTCGCGGGTGCGCCAAGCAGGTATTAATGCCATTAGCATCAACGAGGGCGACACGTTGCTCGAAGCCAAGCTCACGCACGGCGATAGCGAGATCTTGCTCGCGACCAAGGCTGGTTACGCCATCCGCTTCAAAGAGAGTGTGGTCCGCGTGATGGGTCGCACCGCCACGGGTGTGCGCGGCGTGACGCTGCAGGATAATGGGGATGAAGTAATCGGGATGGTGACGCTGCACAACTCCGAGGAGGAGGGCGTGAGCCACGGCGACGGCAAAACCATTCTCGTTTTGAGCGAAAGCGGTATGGCCAAGCGCAGCGAGCCCGCCGACTACCGCATCACCAATCGAGGCGGCAAGGGCGTGCGCACGATGCTGATCACCGACAAGACCGGCGCGCTCGTTAGTATGAAGACCGTGAGCGCGGACGAGGACCTAATGGTCACCACCCGCCGCGGGATCGTGATCCGGACCAAGGTCGAGGACCTGCGCGTGATGGGTCGCGCGACGCAGGGCGTGCGGTTGATCAAGGTCTCGTCGGACGACTCCATCGCCGATGTAGCCGTAGTACCCTTCAGCGAAGAGGAGGATATTGATCTCGAAGTGGACCTCGATAACGGCGAGAATGGCGACGCAGCTAACCGGATCGACCGTGACGCGGGAGAGGTGTCGCTAGACGCCGACGACCGCGGCGGTGAACCTGATGACGACTCCGAGGAATAAAAGGTGCGGCCGGTTAATCGCTCGTTAAACAGTGGACCGGCCGATACACTTACTTACCTTGTCCTTGTTTTCGAAACTACCTGAACCAACCTAATCATGAGACGACTACCCTTTTTATTTTTTGCCCTCCTGCTGGCCGCCTCCACGTTCGCGCAGGACGCCGGTAAAACCGTGAAATCCGGTAAGAAGGCCCTGGCCAAATACACGGCCGACATGACCGACATGGCGTCCTTCAACGAGGCCAAACAAGCCGCTGAGCAAGCGACTATGGAAGATCCGACTCTGTCGGGAGCGTGGATGCTGCTCGGTGACGTACACGCCGCGAAGGTGAGCGCGGTGACTACTGAACTCTCGCTGAAGAATACCCAGTACGACGTGGCCAAGCTCACCGATCCTAATACGCCTGCCCCCGATTACAAGTCGTTGGAAGTGCCGCAGCAGGCGGCCGCGGATGCTCTCGCCGCCTATATGAAGGCCTACGAAACCGCCACCAAGGGCTCGTACAAAAAATCCGCCAAGGACGCCATGCAGAAGCTCTCGAGCGAGATGGGAATGGTAGGCAATGCCATGCTCACTGCCTCTCGCTACGCCGACGCCTACCAGCCGCTCAAGTTAATGGGCGACGTGGACACCTATTTCCGCACCAACGGCGAGGACCCGATCTTCCCCGACGACAATTCGCTCAACCAGCAGAAGTATATCACGGCTGTTGTGGCCCAACAAGCTGGCGACAACGAGAATGCCAAGCGTCTCTACAAGGACCTTTACGACCAGGCGTACGATGAAGCCGCCGTGTACTCTGGCTACAGCAACATGCTAATGGCAGAGGGGATGAAGGACGAGAGCCTCGCGGTGCTAAGCAAGGGCCGCAGCAAGTACCCGAGCAACTCCGAGATCCTCTTCGCCGAGATCAACTACTACATCCAGGCGCAGGACTTCACGACGCTCGAGACGAAGCTGCAGGAGGCCATCGCGGCTGAGCCTGATAACGTCGGTCTATATACCGCGCTCGGCAACGTCTACATGAACCTCTCCCAGAAGGAAAAGGACATGGTTATGGCGGAGACCTACGGCGAGAAATCGATGAAGTATTTCACGGAAGCCACGAATCGCGAGCCAAACAACGTCGACGCGATCTACTCGATGGGGTCGATGATGTTCAATAAGGCTGTCGCCATGAACACCGAGCTCAATAACCTCGGTAACAGCAAAGCTGACCAGCTCAAGTACGAGGAGATGAACAAGGAGGTGACCGCGCTCTTCGACCAGGCCCTGCCTTACTTCGAGCGGGCCGAGAAGATCGATCCCAACGACCGCAACACGATGATTGCCCTCAAGGAAATCTACGCCCGTCGCGGCGACTACGAGACGTCCAACAAGTATAAGGCTCGCTTAGAGGCAGCCGGAGGTCGCTAGGATCTCACCTGAGTCGCGACGGTGCGACCTGCACCATCGCTAATCTTCGGAGCCCCGCTACGTGCAAACGTAGCGGGGCTCCTACATTACGGCCATGTGGGAGCGTGCACTTGGGTGGTGTGAAAGATTGGGGGCGGGAGTGCTGCTCGTCGTTGCGCTCGTGTTCGCAGTGGACGTAGGACTGCGCTACGCCTTAGGGATCACGGCCGCGCTGTTCCCGGACTTCGAGTGGTATGGGGTGTGTCTCGGGATCTGTCTGGGTCTCGCACCAACGCTGGCGGCCGGAGGCCACGTAAGCGTGGAGGTTTTTGCCGAAAGGCTCCCGGACGCCTTTCGGCAAAACCTCCTGCGCATAGGTCACGTACTGTTTTTGCTGCCCTGGTGTGCCTTCGTGCTCTACGCCGGCGGTCGCTACGCCGCCAACAGCTTCGCAATCGGGGAGGGGAGCGCAGACCCCGGAGGACTCGCCTACCGCTGGCTGCCGAAGTGGTGGTTGGTGATGGGGTTTGGGCTCTTGGCTCTCGAGGGACTTCGGGTGATCGTCCGAGGTGCGCGTCTCATGCGGCAAGCCTCCGCACACTAGGTGGCCTGGCTTGCGCTCGCCGTGTTCGCGGCCATCTTGCTCGCCATCTTGCTCGGCTATCCGGTAAGTCTTGCACTCGGTGGGGTGTCACTCGTGGCGGGGTACTTGTTTTTGGGACCCGCTTTCATGCAGTTCCTCCCGAGTAGGATGCTCGGCATCTTCAGTAACTACGTACTGTTGGCGGTTCCGATGTTCATCCTCATGGGCATCGCCCTACAGCGAAGTGGACTCGCGGCAACGCTGATGCGGGCGGCGGCGGCGGCCATGGGGCGTACGCCCGGCGGACTCGGCTTGGCGGTGCTCGGGGTCGGCGCGCTGCTCGCGGCGAGTACAGGGATTGTGGGCGCGTCCGTGGTCACGCTCGCGCTCATCGCTTTACCCGTCATGGACGAGGCCGGCTACCGCAGGAGCTACGCCGCCGGTATCGTGGCCGCGGCGGGTACCCTCGGACAGATCGTACCGCCCAGTATCGTGCTCGTACTACTCGGGAGCGTCATGCAGGTGACTGTAGGCGATCTTTTTGCGGCTACACTGACGCCGAGCCTAATCCTCATCGCAGCTTACGCAGCGGTGCTTGTGGTCACGGCCTTGCTCCAGCCCAAAGCCGTGCCGCGGTGGAGCCCCGTCCAGGGCGTCGGGGACTCAGCCGATGGAGAACGCGTTTCCGCAAAACAACTCGCCCTCGGGATTGCCGGGCCCTTGGTCTTGATCGTAGTGGTGCTCGGGAGCATCCTTGTCGGTGCGGCGAGTCCGACGGAAGCCTCGGGCGTCGGCGCGGTGCTCGCCCTGATACTGCTGGCGCTAAGCGGCAAACGTGAGTGGCGGGACTTCTACGAGGTAGCGCGGGAGAGCTTGCGGCTGTCTAGTATGGTCTACCTCATTCTCCTGGGCGCCACCACCTTTGCCCTCGTATTCCGCGGTCTGGAGGGCGACGTGTTTTTGGTGGAGTGGGTGCAGGAGGCGGGGCTCGACCAGTTTTGGTTCGTGGTCGCCCTCATGGTCATTGTCTTCGTGGCGGGATTCTTCATAGATTTCATCGAGATCATCTTTATCGTCGTACCGGTAGCCCTGCCGCTCGTCAAAGCGCTCGGGATCGATCCACTGTGGCTCTGCGTCCTCCTGGCCATCAATTTGCAGACGAGCTTCCTCACGCCGCCATTCGGGTTTAGCCTGTTTTACCTACGTGGCGCCGCCCCTGCGCACTACACCACCGGCGAGATGTATCGAGGGGTGGCGCCGTACGTGGGCCTGCAACTGCTGCTACTCGCGTTGGTATTTCTGTATCCGGAGATCCTGCGCTAGGCGCGTCATATTTGCGATCCATGCCCGAACGTACCGCCGCCTCGGCTGCCCTCGCGGAAACCTACTTTCGTAAAACCACCATCGCCAACGTGGGGCCAGCCTGCGTGCGCACGGACCTGCACGTGGCGCCCCTGCTGAGTCGCCGACTCGCGAACGAGGTCTGGCTCAAGCGCGAGGATCAGCAGCCCGTGTTCTCGTTCAAGCTCCGCGGAGCCTACAATCGAATTGTGGCGCTGTTGAAGGAGGGTAGTCTCGCCGGCGTGGTGGCGGCCTCGGCCGGCAACCATGCGCAGGGCGTGGCCCTGGCGGCACGACAACTGAGTCTGCCGGCGGTGATCGTGATGCCGCGTACGACACCGGACATCAAGGTGGAGGCGGTCCGCAACCTCGGGGCGGAGGTGGTGCTCTTCGGCGACGACTTCGACGCTGCATTGGCGTGCAGCCGCGAGATCGAAACGCAGCGCGGCTACGCCTTCATTCACCCATTCGATGACGCGGACACGATCGCGGGCCAAGGGACGGTGGCCCGCGAGATCGACGACCAGCACCCCGGGCACATCGACGCGGTGTTCATCTGTCTGGGCGGCGGTGGTCTGGCTGCCGGGATGGCGGCCTACCTACGGCACGTGCGGCCGAACGTGAAAGTTATCGGCGTCGAGCCCGAGGATGCCGCCTGCATGCGGGCCGCCTTTGACGCAGGCGCACTCGTGACACTCGAGCGCGTGGGGCTCTTCGCCGACGGCGCGGCCGTAAAGCGGGCCGGCGTGCTGACTTACGAGCTGTGCCGGACCTTCCTCGACGACGTGATCACCGTGAGCGTCGACGAAATCGCAAACGCGATCAAGGACGTCTTCGGTGACACCCGGACCCTGATTGAGCCCGCTGGCGCGCTGGCGGTAGCGGGGATCAAGCAGTACGTCGCCGAGCACGGTCTGCGGGACCAAGTGCTGGTGGCCACCGTGAGTGGGGCCAACGTATCGTTCGACCGCCTGCGGCACATCGTCGAGCGCACCGAAGTCGGCGAGGTGCGCGAGTGCCTTATCGCCGTGCGCATCCCCGAGCGTCCGGGCAGCTTTCGCGAATTCTGTCACGCCCTTGGGCACCGGAGCATTACCGAGTTCAACTACCGTTACGCCGGACCCAACTTGGCCGATGTCTTCGCGGGAATACAACTCCAAGGTGGGGAGGCGGAGCGGGAGGTCATCCTGTCCGACCTACGGGAATCCGGCTACGACGTGATCGACCTGAGCCACAACGAGGCGGCTGAACTACACACGCGTTACATGATTGGCGGACACCTGGCCGCCGAGGCACACCTCGAGGAGCGCATTTTTCGGTGTCGCTTCCCGGAGCGACCCGGGGCCCTGTTAGAATTCCTGGAGGCGCTGCCCGCGGGTTTCAATATCTCCCTGTTTCATTACCGAAACCACGGCGCGGCCTACGGTCGGGTGCTCGTCGGGATCCAGATCCCGGCGGGGGCGGAACTCGAGCTACAGGCGTTCAAAGAGCGGCTCGCGTACCCCACCGTCGAGGAGACGGACAATCCGGCACTGGTGAGATTTTTGGGTCTGGCGCGGATGTGCTAGCGGTTTGCTTCGGTTCGTACGCTGCCACAGGCATCACTTAGGACCGCAGTAGCCGCTGGTAGGCACCCTCTGATAGGTCGACCCACCCGCCGTAGGTTTTGGCGAAAGCTGCATAGCTGCTATGAATGGCCGCAGCCTGGGCATTGGAACGCGCGAGTTCACCGACCACCTCTTCGGCTATCGGTCGCAGGGCGTCTATGACGATTTTGGGCAGGGTGCGCACGTCGGTGCCGTAGTCGATGATCTTTTGCAAAAAGGTGCCGTTCTGCGCCTCGAAGGCGTGCAAGGTCCATGCGTTCGCACTCGCGATAGCGGTCTCGAGCATGGCCTGGTAGCTGGACGGTAGGGTAGCGAAGGTGGGTTCGTGGACCATGATCTCGAGCACGGTCCCGGGCTCGTGCCACCCCGGACCGTAGTAGTAATCGGCCACTTCGTGAAAGCCCATGAGGTAGTCGTGGTACGGGCCGATCCACTCGGTGGCGTCCAGGACGCCGCGCTCGAGATTGGTATAGAGCTCCGTGCCGGGCGAGAGGAGGGTTGTGCCGCCGGCGCGCTCGAAAACCTTGCCGCCGAGACCGGGGATGCGCATCTTCAGTCCGCGGAAGCTACCGAGGTCCGTGAGTTCGCGGTTGAACCAGCCGGCCATTTGGACGCCGGTATTCCCGCCCGCGTACGGCCTTATGTTAAATGGGGCATAGGCCTTGCGCCAGAGTTCAAGTCCGCCGCCGTGGTTGATCCAGGCGTTCATGCCCTGGGCGTTGAGGCCGAAGGGCACCGAGCTAAAGAATTGTGCCTCGGGGATCTTGCCCGCCCAGTAGTAGCTCGCGCCACTCGCGATGGCTGCCGTCCCGAGGCTCACCGCCTCGAAGCACTCGAACGCCGGGATGAGTTCGCCGGAGCCGTAGACCTTAATGACGAAGCGCCCGTCGCTCATCGCGGCGACTTGGTCGGCGAGTCGCTGGCAGGCCTCCTGGAGGATCGGGAAGCCGGGGGGCCAGGTAGTGACCATGATCCACTCGACGTTAGGCCGAGTACCGACGATGGCAGGGACGCTGCTGTGGTCGGTGGCGCAGCCGGTAACCACGGCCGCCCCCAGGGCGAGGCTTGACTGCATAAAGGTCCTTCGCCGCATGGCGGGAAGGTAGCCGCGGCGAGGCTTGCGGTGAGGGCATATCCGGCGCGGACGTTTTTCCTATAATTTACATTATGTTAAGTAGACCGGTTGCTTCAGGGTTTCATTTTCCACATATACCGTTTCCACAGTTGTTTGCTGGCTTTCGCCAAAACCTTGACAGGTGGTGTAGCCTTCCCAGATTTCAAGACGGTCCAAAACTGTAACTTTTGGACTTATGAGGAAGAGCAAATTCACAGAGACGCAGATCATCAAGGCGCTCAAGGACAACGAAGCCGGCCGCTCGGTCGCCGATCTCTCACGCGAA